>CAZLES010000134.1:0-2718 GCA_964558615.1 uncultured Zetaproteobacteria bacterium | reverse complement strand
CATCACCCATCGCTGAGCATGACACAAATGCTTCTCCATCTGCCAAATCTACGGTACGCACACCTGCATTCAAAGTGTTTTCCACAGCAAGCTCCACCTTCTCTGCCAAATCCGCGCGATTCAGTGAAAAGCGCAGCATCATGGCGACAGACAAAATAGTGGCCAAAGGATTGGCTTTATCTTGCCCCGCAATATCAGGGGCAGAGCCATGAATCGGCTCATACATGGCAAAATCTTCACCAATGGAAGCTGAAGGAAGCATACCAATTGAGCCGGTAAGCATGGATGCTTCATCGGATAAAATATCGCCAAACAAATTACCCGTTACCACCACATCAAACTGCCTGGGGTTGCGTATCAATTGCATGGCTGCGTTATCCACATACATATGCGACAGCTCCACATCTGAGTATTCTTCCTGATGCACTTGGGTTACAACCTCACGCCATAACTCGGATACTTCCAGCACATTGGCCTTTTCAACACTACACACTTTATTCGAGCGCAAACGCGCTGCTTCAAAAGCTTTGCGCGCAATGCGGCGCACTTCAGATTCACGGTAGCGCATGGTATTAAAGCCACAGCGCTCACCTTCAATGGTTTCATACCCACGTGGTTGCCCAAAATAAATGCCCGACACCAGTTCGCGCACCACAAGAATATCCACGCCCTGCACTACTTCCGGTTTTAAGGTCGATGCGCCCAGAAGCTGGTCGAACACCTTGGTCGGACGATAGTTGGCATACAAACCCAGGTCTTCACGGATTTTCAACAACCCTGCTTCAGGGCGAAGTGGTTTATCCAATGCTTCCCATTGCGGGCCGCCCACAGCACCCAAAAGCACCGCATCCGATTGTTTAACCAAAGTTTGAGTGCTGGCTGGATAGGGATCTTGCTCTGCTTCAAAGCCTGCGCCACCAATGTTTGCTTTCTGCCATGTCGCACCCAAATCAAATTTATGATTCAATACTTGCAGCACTTTAAGCGCCTCATTCACAATTTCAGGGCCAATACCATCACCCGGCAACACAGCAATGTTTAAAGACATCATAGCTCCTACATATTCATCAAATTCAAATTAAAGTGCTGCGCAGCATAGGCATATACGCGTATAATCGCAATCGAAAGGCTTGGTTTACCATCCCGCCAAACCTGATGCACCCGCCTTTGCCCATCCAGCAGCGATAACAAATGCAAGGTTACAACCTTCCTGTATCAAGCAACACCGCAAGCACTATCCCCTCAAAAAACAAGTCTGAACAACAGACAAAGACTTTGCGCTTGATTGCGGCACGTTAAAGCGTACCATCGCCATCTTTGTAAAACGTATCTCATCTATTTGAACGTACTGGAGGTAAAACCAAATGGATGCCAACACAGCACAACAAGCCGCGCGCGAAGGCAAATCATTATCAGGGCAAGACTTTTCAAATGCGGACTTAAGAAACATTGACCTTTCAGGTGCCGACTTATCCGGTTGCAATTTTCAGGATGCCAATTTGAGCGGGGCAAACCTTAGCAACTGTAACATGCAAAACTGTGACTTGCGTCGTGCCAACCTGTCGCATGCAAACCTGATGAATGCAGATTTGCGGGGTGCCAAGTTTCGCCGTGCCAACCTGACAGGCAGCATACGCTTTGGAGCAAAAATCAAACCCTTTGCGCTCAAAAGCGCATATCTCACTGGCGAACCCGCCTATCAGGATTAAGATGAACAATAATATCACTTCACTACCTGGCGCATTCCCTCTACATGAGGACAAAGATTACATCACTGAAAGCGAATGGGTCATCTGGAAGCTTTTATGCCGCCCGCTTGATACATTACCGCAAAGCACGCCACAAGAGTTGTCCCAAGCGACAGGCGGGCAAATCAGTGAAGCGCGTTGCGATGAATTGATTCGTATCGCCAATATCGCGACCTTAACAGGCTTGGGCACCTGGATTGCCCGCCTGCTTGCTGAAACTGGCTATGATATTGATGACGTATGCGACAAGCCTGCTGATGTACTTTTGGGTAGCGTCAACAAGCGCCTGGGCTATAATATATGCAACGAAGCAACCATACGCGCCTTTGAAAAGCTGCAATTGCAGTGGCGCGGCGAAGAAAAAACAAGGCAAGCAGAAAAGATGGAGCAATCATGAAAGAAAGGATTTTGATTACAGGTGGCGCGGGTTTTGTTGGCTCGAATATCGCAGCGGCACTACTCAAGCGCAGCAATACAGATGTCGTGATTGCGGATGACTTTTCTTCTGGTGACTGGCGCAACCTGATTGATGTGGATGCTGAAGTTCGCGCTGTATATTGCGACGACACCCAGCTCCTGCAAGATATCGCAGAAGGTCATTTTTCCGCCATATACCATGAAGCCGCCATTACAGACACCACAGTCATGAATCAAAAGCGGATGATTAATGTCAACACCGATGCCTTTGCAGCCATTCTGGAAGCTTCTGCCAAAAGTGGCACACGGGTGATTTACGCCTCATCCGCGGGCACATATGGCAACACGGCCGCCCCCAACCGCATTGGCTCAGGCGAAATTCCTGAAAACATTTACGGCTTTTCCAAGCTTGCCATGGATAGAGTGGCCGCACGCTGGTATGACAAGCATAGCGCGCCTATTATTGGCTTGCGCTACTTTAATGTGTATGGCCCTGGTGAACACCATAAAAATGAAGTCGAAGGCACAAAAACAGCCTCCATGATTTTGCAAT
>CAZLES010000133.1:0-2727 GCA_964558615.1 uncultured Zetaproteobacteria bacterium | reverse complement strand
CCTGTTTCTTCGCCTGCTGCCACCATATTGCAAATCACATCATCAAAATGATGCAAGCGAAGCGCATCCGCCAATGAACTGCCTTCCAAAATATGCTGGCGAATCGATGAAACCACCTGCATAGAGCGCGCATTTTCCATGCCTTCTGCAATCGAAGCCAAAGCCTCAACCAATGGCATCCCTGAATCAATCAAGGTCGCCAGTTGCTGCAAAAAGTTTACTGTCTCTGCTGGTTTAAGCTTGCTAGCTGATGCACTAATTTGAGACGCTTGGTGCTTTTGTTCCATTGTCTCAAGCTTGCGGATAATCAAACCTTGGCTGCGCAAATGCTTTCTTGCTGCGCGCTCTGAATCGAAATCTACCTGCCCTTTTTTGCGCTTGCCCTGTTCATCTATGGCTTCATAGACGAAAATGGGCATTAATCCACCACCACATCAGCACGCGTTGCCATCAATACCTCATCAAAGGTAGTAATGCCGGCCGCAACATGTCTTGCTCCATCTTGGCGCAAAGATACCACGCCTTCTTTATGAGTAAGCCTGCGTAATGCGGGCAATCCTTTGCCATCATGAATCGCATTTCTTAAAGCTTGAGTAATAGGAATCAACTCATAAATCGCCACCCTACCTGCATAGCCTGTATCCAGACAATGCTCACAACCCTTAGCATCATACACCATTGTGCAATCCGCCATATCTGCGGCATCAATATCCAAAGCTTCCCATTCTCCCGCTTTGATTTCACGTGGTGTTTTACACTGTTCACAAAGCCTGCGCACCAATCGCTGTGCCTGCGTCATCACCAGTGATGATGCTACCAAATAAGGCTCAACCCCCATATCTTGCAAGCGAACAATGGCTGAAAGCGCATCATTGGTGTGCAAAGTAGCAAATACCATATGACCAGTGAGCGAGGCCTGAATCGCAATTTCCGCTGTTTCCAAATCACGAATTTCACCAATCATCACAATATCAGGGTCTTGGCGTAGAATAGAGCGAAGCCCTGCCGCAAATGTTACGCCAATCTTGGGCTGCACTTGCATTTGCCCCACGCCTTCCAACTGATATTCAATGGGATCTTCAATGGTCATCACATTGCGGTTTTTTCTATCCACTTCCATCAAGGATGCATACAAGGTGGTGGATTTACCTGAGCCTGTAGGCCCTGTCACCAGCACAAGCCCGTGCGGCTCTTGGATAACCTTTTTCATAGTCTCATGCTGAGACTGGCTCATACCTAAATCGCTTAGCGCTAACAAGGTTGCGCTTTTATCCAACAACCGCATCACCACCCGTTCACCATGAGCAGTGGGCAACACCGATACACGAACATCCACCTCACGCCCTGCAACTTTAACTCGAAACCGGCCGTCTTGAGGATGCCGTTTTTCGGAAATATCTAATCCTGCCATCACCTTGATACGGCTAATCAGTGCTGATTGCAGCGCTTTAGGTGGCGATACAATAGTATGCAATACTCCATCAATGCGAAAGCGCACTAAAACTTTAGACTCAAAAGGCTCAATATGAATATCTGAGGCTCTATCTTTCAAGGCTTGTGAAAGAAGTGAGTTGACCAAGCGAATCATGGGGGCATCGTCTTCAGATTCTAGCAAATCTCCTATTTCTTCAAACTCTTTGGCAAGCCCCACATCTTCATCCTCCAAGTTTTCCAGCATTTGTTCAGCCGAAGCACTGGCCATATCAAAAGCCTGATTCAGCGCGACCAGAATGGCCTCCTTGGGCACAAGCACAGGCTGCACTTCTCCACCAAACTCACGCCTGCAATCATCCAGCAATTCCCAAGGCCAATTCTGATGTTCAATAGCTTCTTCAGCTACAGCCACAGGATTGCTCCAATCATCCGTAGGCTTAAGTGGAAGCACTGGCGCTGCACGGAGCACAGGCAAAGAAAAACGCATCAAGCGGCTTTCATCCACCTGTTCGCTAGCAATTCTATTCAAGTGTACCATCAGTTGATTCTACTTTGCTTCTGTTTTAGATGGAATATTCTCTTCCATATGTAAGCCGTTAGCTGGCGCTAAATATGTTGGCATTTTCTTATCTTTAAGCGGGAATAAAATGGTGCCACCAGAAACTGGCTGCTCATATAAATCTTGAATACGACTATATTTTTGGTTGGTAACATTGAGAATATCATGCTCATCCTTGATGATGTGTGGGCGTAAAAACACCATCAAATTTGTTTTACTTTGCTTATTCTCGGTAAACTTAAAGGCTTCGCCTAAAATAGGAATGGAACCTAAACACGGAACACGCTGCACACCAGCACGCATTTCATCCCGCATCAACCCCCCTAACACAATCATGCCGCCATCATTGGCAAGTACAACCGTTTTGATTGAACGCTTGCTGGTAATCAAGCCGCCTTCTGCCGCCGTGCCACCATCTACACTGGAAATTTCTTGATACAATTCTAGGCGCACTGTATTGCCCGCAGAAATTTGTGGCTTCACTTTCAGCGTTAAACCCACATCTTTACGCTCAATGGTTTGGAATGGATTAGCGGTGCCACCTTGCGTAGCACTTTGCCCCGTAATAAATGGTACATTTTGGCCCACAATAATTTCTGCTTCTTCATTATCCATGGTTAAAATATTGGGGGTAGATAAGATATTGGTATCGGTTTTAGTCGAAAGCGCTCTGGCTAATGCGCCCAAATTCAAAAATGTTTTGCCACCAAATGTAATCGCTCCTCTAGCAATGC
>CAZLES010000132.1:0-2765 GCA_964558615.1 uncultured Zetaproteobacteria bacterium | reverse complement strand
CCAAGCATTTCCCCTGTTTTTCGGTGAGAAAAAAAGTTTAAGGACTGGCTTGTGAGATGCTCATAGAGTTGCTTGCGAATATCATAAATAATGCGTTGCCCAATATAGGCCATGATAGAAGCCTGACCATAAAAGGCAGAACCTTTAATGATATATAAAATAATAATGCCAACAGGCATCAGGTAAATATAGGTTTTGTTTTTGCCTGACAACACTTCATCCAACATGGGTCGCATCGCCCAAGCTAAAGCGGCTGTACAAGCAGCAAGAATAATCATGCAAATAATAGCAACGATAAGCTTACCTTTGTAAGGCATTAAAAATTGTAATAAACGGCGATACATATGATTCCTAAATTTAAGACTGAGGTACGCGCAAGCGCTGCCCAACTTTCAAGGCTTGTTGTTTTAGGTTGTTAAGCTTTAAAATACTGGATACGGATACACCATAAGCCTTGGCAATACTCCATAAACTTTCACCGCGGTGTACGGTGTGTATGCGTGGTTCGTCTTTTTTCAGCCTGCCTAAACGGATGAAATAGGTTTTCGTGGCATCAAACATGGCTTTGGCCAGGTCATGTTGATGCGATGGAGCGCTAAGCAAACGTTCGCGTTCAGGGTTTGATATATAATCCACTTCTACCAATACGCTAGGTATTTCTAATGCTGTGAGCACAGCAAAGCGGGCATGTTTAGGTTTCGCATATTTAACAGGGAAATCATGTTTTAACTGTTCCAAAACAAGGTTGGCCAACATTTCTGAACTATCCAAACCATCGCGTTTGGCCATATCACCCAGGATATTGCGAATAAAAGGGTCGCTTACTTCCTGCTCGGGCATCACGCCACCGACCAAATCTGAAGCATTTTCCTTGGCTGCCAGGGCTGCCGCGACACGATCGGGTGTCGCACCTGCTTCTGATAGTGTATAAACACTGGCACCTTTAACATGACGCTGTTTGACAGCATCCGCGTGAATACTGATCATCATATCGGCATCGGCAGCGCGCACCTTTTTCACACGGTTTTTCAGTTTAATAAAATAATCACCTTTTCGGATTAACACAGCCTTCATGCCAGGCTGTGCGTTGATAAGCCTAGCCAGAGCTTTGGCAATCCCCAGGGTAATATCCTTTTCATAGATTTTGTTCGGGCCAATGGCACCAGGGTCTTCGCCACCATGGCCCGCGTCCACAGCGATAATAATATCGTGTTGTTTGCCTTTGGGTGGTTGCTGTTTGCTTTTGACAATGTGCTGGCGTTTGGGTATCAAATCGACCACCAAACGGTTGGGTTTACCATTGCCTTTTTTTAACAGGAAAGAGCGGGGATATACGCCTTCTTTAACATCAAGCACGATACGGGTTGTTCCATGGCGTTGCTTACCATGACGTATGGACAGTAAAACAGGGTCGGGCAGCTTCAGCTTGGATACCTTGGCTTCCATACGTGTTTTTTGAAGATCAAGTACAATGCGTTCCGGATTGTGTAAACGGAATAATTCATAGTTGATTTTATGCGATAAATCAAAAACAAGGCGGGTATGATCAGGCGCTGTCCACATGCGAATATCATTGATGGTCGCTGAGGCAAAGGCCTTGCTTTGTACCATCAGGCATAGCACCAGTGTGATAAGGCAAAGCATGAAGGCCTGCTTAATGGTAGGGCAGATGCTTGACCTTAGCATAAAATATGTTGATTCCATATTGGTAGGTTTGGCTTATCCATTGGGCTAACTCTGCACAGTACACACTAAAATTGGAAGTGTGCAAAGCAAGGTTCTGTTGGAGCAAGGCACAAATATACTTTAGTGTATGCTATATTTTGTGAAAAATATGTAATACGGTTGCATAAGCTACGACTATTCACAATATATCCCATAAGGAGAAGGTATGAGACAACAACAAGATATGGATGAAGTTCGTCAGCATGTGCGGGAAAGTTATGCCAAGGTCGCAGAAGCAAGCAATGATGGCTCATGCTGCGGTGAGGCGGCAAGCTGCTGTGGTGTATCGGATGATGACGCGATTAATACACTCATTTCAACCCGTTTAGGTTATTCTGAAGATGATTTGGAAGCTGTGCCAGAAGGGGCAGATATGGGGCTGGGATGCGGTAATCCGCGTGCGATTGCTTCACTCAAAGAGGGTGAAACAGTTGTTGATTTGGGCAGTGGTGGTGGTTTTGACGCTTTTTTGGCAGCTCGTGAGGTAGGTGTTTCTGGCCATGTGATTGGTGTGGACATGACACCTGCCATGATTAGTAAAGCACGCAAAAATGCGGAAAAAGGTAAGTTTTCCCAGGTTGAGTTTCGCCTGGGCGAAATTGAACATTTGCCTATCGCGGATAACACGGCAGATATTATTATTTCAAATTGTGTCATTAATTTATCTCCTGATAAACAGCAGGTATTTCATGATGCCTTTCGCGTGTTAAAGCCTGGGGGGCGCTTGGCCGTTTCGGATGTGGTGGCAAGCGCTGAAATGCCCGAGGACATGAAAAATGATCCTGTCTTGCACGCAGGCTGTATGGCTGGCGCGGAATTGATTGAAGATATTCAAGCCATGCTGGAAAAAGCAGGTTTTATGGATATTCGTATTACTCCCAAGGATGAATCACGGGAATTTATCAAGGATTGGGCGCCGGGAAGGGGTGTGGAAGATTATGTGCTTTCAGCCTACATTGAAGCGAATAAACCCCGTTAAACACAGGTATCTTACCAAGTTGTAAGGATTAAACTTGTAGTTTGGCTTTATCCTTGCTATA
>CAZLES010000131.1:0-2819 GCA_964558615.1 uncultured Zetaproteobacteria bacterium | reverse complement strand
GCAGTTGCCACATAACATACCGCAAGCCCGCTGGCTTTGGCCAGCGCTTCCGCGCGAGCAGACTTGCCACTACGCGCACCACCTAAAATAAGGGTTATCGCCATATTTTAGAGCTTAAACTTTACATTCTGGTTTTATCATAACCTAACTATACCATGTCTAAAGCATCTGGCTATCAAATATGGGTAACCCTTGTAGTTTTTGTATTTTATCGCTATCCTGATTCGTCCAAATCATTTGAGGCGGAGGGCGATGTGATGGTGGTAAGAAGATTCTATAAACCTATCCTGACAGCGGAACAAATGCGTATGGCTGAGCAAAAAACCATACAGGATACAGGCCTTACAAGCCTGGATATGATGGAGCGAGCAGGCCAGGCCGTAGCCCGCGAATGTCATAAGCACAAATATAACAGTGGCAGAATTGTGATTGTTGTAGGTGCAGGAAATAATGGTGGTGATGGCTTTGTAGCAGCACGTTTGCTGAGGCAAGAGCAAGTCCCTGTCACTGTGATTCCGCTTATCCCCTTGGATAACATGAAAGGTGATTTGAAATATCAGGCTAAGCTCGCCATACAATCAGGTGTCAAAGTGCGCCCTATGGTAAGCAGTGATGACACTGAAAAGTTTACATCATGGTTAAAGCGCGCTGTTTTGGTGGTGGATGCTATTTTTGGCACGGGTGTCAACAAGCCTGTAACAGGCTGGGTAGCCCAGGCCATGAAACTCATCAATCAGGCGCACTGCCCGACATTATCTGTGGATATTGCCAGTGGTATTCATGCTGATACAGGTGAAATCATGGGTGCTGCAATTCATGCCGATGTAACTTTGCCTATTGCCGCATACAAATGGGGGCACTGGCTGAAAGATGGCAAACAACAAGGCAGTAAAATGCTAACGCCTGCACCCATTGGTATTCGCAAAACCACCATGATGAATATTATGCAAACCCACCCTTTCATGACGAAGCAAAGCTTGCTTAATGATAAAGGCATTATCGCTGAAGCCTTCCCATCGCGGCCTGTGGATGCCTATAAACAAGCTTGTGGCCATCTCTGGATATTCGGTGGCTCCAAAGGTTATACAGGTGCGCCTACTTTGGTTGCCAAAGGCGCACAAGCTGTACGCACGGGTGTGATAAGTTTGGGCGTGCCTGATGATGTATACCCTATTGTTGCGGCAGCATCGTTGGAAACCATGGTGCACCCTCAAAGTATTGCGCCCTGGAAAAAGCATCATGCCATTGTTGCAGGCCCTGGCTGGGATGATGGGCAAACCGCTTTACTTAACACTATTTTAGGCTCGGATAAACCCGTGGTACTGGATGCTAATGCGTTAAATCTGGTCTCACGTGATGAAGAATTGCAGGAAACGTTGCGGCAACGCCAGGGATTGACACTGCTCACCCCGCATCCTGGAGAAGCTGCCCGTTTGCTTGGTATATCTATTGCTGAAGTTCAAGCCGACAGAATCAAGGCTGCTCTGGATTTGGTTGATAAGCTAAATGTATGGGTTGTGCTTAAAGGTGCGCGCTCTGTTATTGTATCACCCGATAAACATTTATGGCTCAACCCTTATGGATCAGCCAACCTTGCCACGGCAGGCACGGGCGATGTGCTTGCAGGTGTGATTGGCGGACTACTCGCTCAAAGCATTGACCCAGAGATTGCTATTCCAGCAGGTGTTGCTCTGCATAGTATTTCAGGCGAACAAAGCGGCTGGCATAAGGCAGGGCAACTTGAAAGTATCATTGCCAATATGGTCCATCACATCCAACTTCATGCTTAAAAGGTAGCTGTAGCATATTGCTTTCAACAACGTGACTTATGCCCTTGCATCATACTTATGCTTGTGCTAGCAATTCGCTCACATTCTTTAGGAGGAATTGAATCGATGAAAAAATTATTAATGATTGCAGCTGCAACAACATTGATGGTCAGTGGTCTTACGGCTACTCAAGCCGTAGCTGGTGATTACACCAAAAAATGTAAGGCTTGCCACAAGGCCGATAAAGATGGTGTAGGTCCATCATACAAAAGTATCCAGGCAGCTTATGGCGATGCGGCCACATTGGCAGCAGTATGGGAAAGCGGCTTCAAAGTTGAAGATCGTAAAATTGCTGGAGATCCCAACAACCCACTTTATGGTAAATACCATAAAAAAGCTAAAACCATGACTGCTCAATACAAAAAATTGATTAAAAAAGCCAATGATAAAGGTAAAATTAGCTATAAAGAGCTTGCTGAGTTGATTTTCAGCAAATAACTTGCTTTTGAAATTAAAAAGGCGGCTAAAAAGCCGCCTTTTTTATGCTTTCTTTTAATACCACATTGCACTTTTCTTTTGGTAAAGGACTCTTGCATTTATAGCCCAAGCTTATAGCCTGTAGGTTATGGACACAAAACAGCAAACATCCCTACCTGCAACGCTAAACAAATCTTCTTTGCAACCCTATGCCAGAGGTGAGCTCACACCTTTGGATATATGGTATCGCGAACTGCGTAAAATCCCCAAGCTGGACAGGGAAGAAGAAGCAGAACTCACCAGAAAGTGGGTGGAAGAAAAAGATTTGCAGGCCGCGCACAGACTGCTCATGGGGAACTTGCATGCTGTCGCTGCCATTGCTCGTGAATACCGTCATTTTGGACTTCCCGAAATGGACCTGATTCAGGAAGGAACCATAGGCCTGATGAAGGCTATCCAGCGCTTTGATCCGAATCGTGGCTTCCGCTTGATGACCTATGCATCATGGTGGGTGCGTGCTGCCATTCATGATTATATCTTGAAGTCATGGAGCATTGTCAAAATGGGCACCAA
>CAZLES010000130.1:0-2827 GCA_964558615.1 uncultured Zetaproteobacteria bacterium | reverse complement strand
ATAAGCCTTGATACCAATGCAAAATAGGTGCTGACCAGAAAAACCAAATCACCCCAGCCGCAGCAAGATAAGGTCCAAAGGGTATTTCAGCTCTTAAGCCTTTTTTGCTGATGATTAAAAGCAATGAGCCTATGATAGCACCTGCTAATGAGGATAATAAAATAATAAAGGGAAGTGCTTGCCAGCCCATGTATGCACCCAACATAGCTAAGAGTTTGAAATCACCTTGCCCCATGCCTTCTTTACCCGTTAACATCAAAAATAAACGCGCGACCAACCAGAAAATGCCATAGCCTGCAATGGCTCCGATAAGGCTATCAAGAAAAAAGCCAAAATAAGCAGCAAAAGCAAGCCCAAGCGCAATGCCAGGGAAGGTGAGCGCATTGGGTAGCAAAAAAGTTTCCAAATCAATCAGGGTGAGTATCCAAAGCAAAGTAACCAAGGATATGGCTTGGGCTAGAAATGCTGGGCCGTAGCTTTGCACAGGGTAAAACCACACAATACTTGCCCACATCAAGCCCATGGTGAGCTCCAATAAGGGATAGCGCCATGCAATAGGATGTTTGCAGTATCTACATTTTCGCCCCAGTAATAACCATGAGATAATGGGGATGTTGTCATACCATGCGATAAGGTGTTGGCAGTTGGGGCATTGGCTTCTTGGCGATACGATGGATTCTCTTCTGGGGATTCTATGCACACACACATTGGCAAAGCTGCCAACAAGCAAACCCATGATACCCAAATACAGGGTAAGAAACAGGTGCGCGTCCATTATGTGTCTTTGGCTTTGATACCAAGCTTTTCCAGGCGATAACGTATGCTGCGAAAGCTGATACCCAGGCGTTTGGCCGCTTGTGTGGCATTACCACCTGTTAGTTGCAAGGCTTGTTGAATCAAAGCGCGTTCAACATCTTCAAGCTGGGCATCCAGACTTTTTTCATGCTGTTGCGCTTGGTTCAGGGAAGGTGTCATCGTTGCTGTGCCTGGTGTTATATCATCAAGCACAGCAATATCGAGAGACTCATCATCGGATAAGGCAATCATGCGTTGCAAGGTGTTTTCCAACTCCCGAACATTGCCTGGTAAAGGCAAGTTGCATATTTGGCGCATGGTCGCGTCATCAATCTTGATATGGGGTACCCCCAGTTTTCGCATCATGCTATGCACCAAATCAGGAATATCCTCCCTGCGTTGGCGAAGTGGTGGCATATACACTGGAATCACATTCAGCCGATAAAACAAATCTTCCCTGAAATTGCCTTGTTGTACTTCATTATGCAGATCACGATTGGTTGCGGCAATGACACGAATATCTACTTGTACCTCATCTTTCGCGCCAACTGGTCGTACTTTCATATCCTGTAAAACACGCAAAAGTTTGACCTGGATGTGTAATGGCATTTCCCCGATTTCATCCAGAAAAAGGGTGCCGCCATCAGCGCTTTCAATCAATCCCGTTTTATCCTGATCCGCACCAGTAAACGCGCCTTTGACGTAGCCAAAAAGCTCGGACTCAAACAGGTTTTCAGGAATAGCACCGCAATGTACAGGCACAAATGGCGCGCTGCTTCGCGCGGATGTTTCATGCACCATGCGCGCGGCCACCTCCTTACCCGTACCGGACTCCCCTGTAATCAATACAGTGAAATCACGTTTGGCAGCGCGTCGCAAACGGTCGCGAACACGCTCTATGGCGTGGGAATGTCCTGTCAGATTGGTTTTACCTGTGTCATCCGTTTGTGAAACCTTGGTGGTGGGTATATCACTATGTTTACTTCTGGCTTCTAACGCCCGCTCTACAATATCACCAAGCTCGGTGCGGGATATGGGCTTGGTGATATAATCAAATGCGCCTTCTCGCATGGCTTCCACGGCAGTTTCCGTGCTGGCATAGGCGGTGAGCAAAAGTGTGCTGGCATGGGTTTGTGTGGCTTTTGCCATACGCACCACATCAATACCCGCATCCACACCATCCATACGCAAATCAGTAATCACCACGTCAAACTGTTTGCTTTTGAGTTGTTTTTCGGCTTCTACCGTGTTTTCACAGGCAGAGACCTCATGTCCAAATGAGTTTAAGGACAAGGTAAGTATTTGGCGAATGTTTGCCTCATCTTCCACAAGTAGTATGTCAGCCATGGTTGTTACCTATATTGTTTTCGGGTTTTATATTGCCTTGGATAATAAAACATGCTCCTGTTGTGTATGTTTCATCAATACTAACCTGCCAGCCGTTGGCTTGGCAAACTTGCCAAACAGTGGCCAGGCCAAGGCCTATGCCTTGTTTATGTCCTGTCTGGAAGGGGAGAAACAGATTCTTTCTCATTTGCTCCTCAATTCCAGGGCCATGATCTTGAATCTGAAGTTGCCAAGTATCCTCCTGATGTTTGAATACAACGGATATGGATGCGGGCTCCGGGCTAACTCTCATGGCGTTGCGTAACAAATTATCCAGTACCAGACGCAAATGGTCGGGGTCTATATGCAGTGTCGCAGGCATGACATCAGTTTGAATATCGTATTTTCTTTCCAAATCTATATGTTGTAACGCTTGTTGAATAAATATCTTGATATCAACATCCTGGGGATGGGGATGCAGAGGGCTTGCATAATCAAGCATATCGGATACCAGGCGATTAAGACGGTTGATTTCAGAGGTAATGATATTTTCCAGGGCCTGATTCTTTTGCTCCAAACCCATCAGTTCTGTGGCCTGGGCTATGGTTTGCATAGGGTTACGAATTTCATGGGCAAGCATGGCGGCCATTTGACCAATAGAGGCCAGCTTGTCTTGCTCGGCAAGCCGCCTTTCCAGTGCTCGTGT
>CAZLES010000129.1:0-2830 GCA_964558615.1 uncultured Zetaproteobacteria bacterium | reverse complement strand
TCCGTGGGTCTGTCTGAATAGCGCAAGCCGCCACGCGCAATTTTACCCGCACGCAAATGCACACCCTCCACATACACACCATGCACAAAAATTTCACGATACGGCCTGGGGCTGGGCGCAAAGGCAATGGCAGAGGGGTTTACCTTGATGGCGATAGCCTCACCTTGCGGTCGTTGCCACGCATTGGTGCGCAAGCTGGCTTGAACAATGGTAAACAATGCGCGCAACCAGGTATCTTCTTTAAGGTTTTGCACATCTTGCATGGCTTTTTTGAAATCCGCTTCAGCCTGAGCCATTTGGGTGCGTGGCATACCTGGCCTGTGTTTGCCTTCAAACCAGCGAAACAAAGCTTGTGTGACCCGCTGATGTTTAATCATCACCTGTGATAAAGCACCAATGGAAACATTGGGCATGAGTTGTGCCAGGTGATTCCTGAGCGCAATCAAGACAAGCACATCCCGAACTTGCAAACCTGCCAGAATCAGCAAGGCGTTTAGAGGGTCATGGTCTGCCAACCCATTGAATACATCAGCAATGCCCTGCCGCAAACGCGGCAAGCCTTCAGGGTGCAGCTGCTCAGGCACTTCGCAATAAAAGCGGCAAACATGAAAGCCGGAGTCAGCGTGTAAGCCTGTATGAAAATCAACCTTGGCCTGCTCCATGGTCACCAGGGCAAACGCGTTTAATTTTTCGGTCATCACAGCCAACGGTAATGATTCCGCGGCGAGAATCTGCACTTCAACACCATGACGCGCAGCACGATGCGCCAAAGCCAGACGCACAAGCACCTGACGGTTGTGCAGCACATCCTGCTCTGCCAAAACATCTTCAACAAACTGCTCTGGCGGAAACTGGTTTTGATACAACTGAGACACTTGATTCAAGGCTTGCAAAGCCGTGTGCAATAAAGGCGTGGGCAAATTTCGGCCAAGCAAGGCTTGTTTGGCCTTGTCTTTCCAAAACACCACACATGGTTGAATGGCTTGCTGCAATACAGCTTCAGCAGGCCATGCTTTAGCGCTTGCGGCAACAAAGATTAAATGCGTTGCCCCCACATCATACCCTTCATACCCCCAGATTTGTATACCCAAATCGGCCAGCCTGTCCTGGATATGTTGCCAAATATTGTCGCCAAATCGATGGCTACTTAGCGCAATCAGAATATAATCCAGGTTGCCCTGCCTGGGTTGCAAGTGCGCAGCCACCACATCCATAGGGCTTTTCATATCTACCATGTTTTTAAAAGGTGCCAGCCACTGCGATGCGGGTATCGAATGCAGCAGCGATTTGGGTGCGCGGTCAAACAGCATGCGTATTTCACGCTGATAAAAAGCGGATTGTTTAAGCACCACATCTTTAGCCATGTTTTGCCACAAGCGGTCAAGCTGTGGCAGCTGCGAAGCGTTTGTATAGCGTGCGGAGCGCGAAAAATGCCCAATCACCACCACAGATTGCAGCTTCTTCTGCTCAAGCCATGTGATTTGCAACGCTCGCACATTGGTATGACTGTAAACATGATGAAACATGGAAGAAAGATGAAGCCACTGCATCCCTACCTGTTCAGGTACGCGAACGTGGTGTAGTTCATCTGGCACTTGCGGAATAATATAAGACAAGAGCTTTTTACGACGGCAAATGCCCAGGTTACGCCGTGATGATTCAACATACCATAACCCAAACAATAAATAATGCTTATCCAGCATCCAGCGCAACAATGCTGCTGTATCAGGCTGTTGCGCTGCCAAATGCGCAGCCGCATTTTCCAATCTGCCCAACATATCCGGGAAATCCGAAACTGACTGATGAACGCCTTCAAGCACATGCAGCATATCTTTTTCAATGGTCTGGATATTTTCTGTGGTCGCGGCAGAAAAATGAAACACCAACAGCAGCGCGTTGGTTTTGGTATCTGGCCTGGCAGGGGAAAGTTTGCAAGAATCCTGACCATCTCTGGCAAACAAAATGGTATGTAATTGCAGGGGCTGTATATACTGTTTTTGTAAATATGTGCGTATCGCATCAGGATAAAAAGCCTGATCAGGGCAGCTCATCACCAGGATAAACCGATGGATATGACCAAAGGAGAGCAATTGATGGGTAATAGCATAGGCCTTGTCTTTTTGCTGCGTTAAAAGTTTGGCAGACAAATCCAGCTCTACATCTTGGATGCGCTTGTGCGGCATATCATGGGCAGGCCATACCGCTTGAAACAAAGGAAGCAGACTTGCTCTAAGTTTGGACATAAGCACCTTCTTGTTACACCTTGATTGACGCGTATCGTATCATGCGCATCATCGCTCAATATGAGCAATGCCTACACAATTTACAAGCCGCCTGAACACACGGGCCTGGATATTCTTTTTCATGACGAGCATTTATTAGTCGTGAATAAGCCTGCGGGCTTACTTTCCGTGCCAGGTAACAGCCCTGAAAAGCAAGATTGCATGGTGTCTCGTTGTCAGGCTGAATTTGGAGACATCCACATTGTTCATCGTCTGGACATGAGTACATCCGGCATCATTGCCTTTGCCCGCAGCAAGGATGCTGTGCGCGCCATGAATAAGCTGTTTGCGGCGCGTGAAGTAAGCAAAACGTATATTGCCATCGTTGATGGCCTGGTGGAACAAGACAAAGGGGAAATCAATGCTCCGCTCATGGTGGATTGGCCCAATCGCCCCATGCAAAAAATTGATGGGCAGGGCAGGCCTGCCCACACCTTATATCAAGTGCTTAAGCGCAACCAAGCAGATAACTCAACCCGCGTACAACTCACCCCGATTACAGGTCGCTCCCATCAACTTCGCGTACACATGATGAGCATAGGCCATGC
>CAZLES010000128.1:0-2839 GCA_964558615.1 uncultured Zetaproteobacteria bacterium | reverse complement strand
ATCCATCATGATACCCAACTCGCGCCACTGCTTGCCAAAGTTCCCGTAGGGCAGGAAATTCCCGAAGAAGCTTATCAGGTGGTCGCCCAATTGCTCGCCTTTCTTTATCAAACAGACCAAAACATGGGTTGATGCTACGGCACCACATCCACACCACCAAGCGCGTACACACCGCGCGGGTCATTCCACATGGTGATGGATTGCAAGGCCTGCCTAAAAGGTTGCAGGACTTCATCAAGCGCAGAGGTTTGCGCGGGCGCAAACATCGCCGCGGCTTCGCTAAGCAGGTTATTCAACAGTACATCAAGCGGGCTTTGTTTGGGCAACACTTCCACAGGCGCAAAATCAGACGCAACCTTTGCCAACCTTGCGGCAGCAGCAATCGCGTCATCCAAACCACCCAAATGATCCACCAACCCCAGCTCTTTGGCATCTTGCCCACTCCAAACCCTGCCCTGGGCAAGGCTTTGCACCTGCTCTGGTGAAAGGCCTCTGCCTTGTGCCACGTGTTTGGTAAACTGCTGGTAAATCTGCTCAATGGTAATTTGAATGGCATCCGCAAACTCAGGGTTTAAAGGCTTGTCGATGCGCAGCGCGCTCGCGATATTGGTTGTACCTAGACCATCAGTATGAATACCCAACCGTTTCAAGCTCTGGTGAATATTGGGCACAATGCCAAATACACCGATTGAACCGGTAATCGTGGCTGGTGATGCCCATATTTCATCGGCGGCTGACGCAATCCAGTAGCCCCCTGATGCTGCCATGCTACCCATGGATACCACCACTGGTTTACCATGCGCTTTCAATACATCCACGGCATGACGAATGCTCTCGGATGCCTGCGCGCTACCACCAGGCGTATTCAAGCGAAGAACAACCGCCTTGATACGCTCATCTTCAAGCGCAATTTGCATTTGTTCCACCATGGTGTCGCTGCCAATCGTGCCCGAAGGCTGCTCACCATTCAGGATTTGCCCACTACCCGTGATGATACCAACCCATCGGGCTGATGTTGTTGGTTCACGCGACAAAATCGATCCTGTTGCCAAAAGGTACTGCTTGTATCCGATTAGCTCCGCATCACCTGTCTTGTCCAGCAGCCGCTGATGTGCCTGCTCTTTATACAACAAGCCATCCACCCAATGCTCTGCCAAAAAAAGCTGCCCCAAATCGCCTTGGTACGCCTGCAGCGCGAGTGCCGGGTGATTCAGTATCTCCTGCAACCTGCTCGGTTCAATACCTCGCATATCAAACAAGTCATCGGTATAAACAGACCACAAGGTATCCAGCCATGCGCGATTGGCTGCGCGCTCATCCTCTGTCATGGCATTGTGAACAAGCGGGGAAGCAGCCGACTTATATTTGCCCGCGCGAAACACACGCACATCAACACCCAGTTTATCCAGCGCATCTTTGATATAATTGCGATACAGGCCATAACCATGCAAGCTGATATTGCCCATGGGATGCAAATACACTTCATCGGCCGTGGCAGCCAGATAATACTGCGCTTGTGTCCAGTTTTCCGCGTATGCCATCACAGGTTTACCACTTTCCTTGAAAGCTTCAATCGCGCGCCTTAACTCCCGCAAATGCGGCAACGCCGCACGAGATAACTCGGACACGTCCAGACGCACGCCAAGCACAGCATCATCTTTGGCTGCGCGTTCAAGTGCCATGACCACATCACGAACCTTGACTTGTTTGGGCGCGGGCACAGTCAATGCCGACAGGCTTAACTCCGGGCGCTTCACCTGCTCCACCAGCTCCCCTCGCAAATCCAATTGCAGAATCATGCGGCGAGGCGTGGATGGTGCAGTATTGAGCAGCGTAAACACCAGAAAACCTAATAAAACAAGGAAAAACAGATTAAGGGTAATATGACGAATATGGTCAACTACCCGCATCAAGGCCGCAAAAAAAGCTTTCATCTATCTGCCTCCAAAACTTGTAATACCCTGAATGGCGGAAGTGTTTGCTCCTGTCGTCACCGCGGCCTTGGAGCCCGCGCTTTGGGCATCCACCCTTGGCACAGGTGCTGGCGGTGGAGGTGGTGTTGGCTCGGGCAAAATGGGCGCGCCTTTGACCACTTGCACCACATGAGCATATTTATCCACAGTGGTGATTGTTCCCGCGGGCAAGGGGTGCTCCACCCCTTTTAAGTCGGTTAACACAGCATGCCCTTCTTCCATATCCACCGTTGTTGTTTGCAAACCAATGCTGGACAAACTGGCACTGGGCGAAAAGCGAACGCCATTGATGTTATCAGGGTGGGGCATGCTCACGGTAAATATGGTGCCACGCACGCCAATCGCAGCCGTGGTTGTTTTCACATTGAATGCGGCATCAGGATCAATGATTTTTTTGACCATATACTTCACATCACCCCAAAGCACATCAAAACTAAACGATTCTTTTTCTTTTTGCTTATACGCATCCAGCTTCATCCTTGTGCGTGCACCAATGTTTAAGATTGTTCCATCATGAAGCTCAACTTGAGCAAGGCCTTCTTTCTCCGTGATAATAGTATGTTGCGAATCCAAGGTGTCGCCTTGGGCAAGCCGCCATACTTTACCGCCATCCATCAGCCAAACATCACCTCTGACCTGCACAACTACGCCGATACTTTCAGCATACACAAGCTGCCCACCAAAAAATAAAAAAAATAACAAAGACAAGTAGTTATAAATATTTTTCTTAAAATGTATCACAGCAAATACCTCTATACATTGACTGCAGCATAACGGCAAGCATAGTGCATAACCATAGCTATTTCACCATGGAGAAACGATATGCACAGGATAGGTGTTCACATGATGGCCATGTGGATGGTATT
>CAZLES010000127.1:0-2854 GCA_964558615.1 uncultured Zetaproteobacteria bacterium | reverse complement strand
AAGCGTTCCACATCAAGCACACCATTGCGGACAGCATGGATGGATGCATTCTCTATATCTTCATCAAAGGGTACAATAATGCTTAAACCTTGGCGGCGCAGAGCGGTGCGACCAAAAGTATTGATTAAGGTTTCATAGACAAGGTTGGCATAGGCATTGTTTAATTTTCTTTTTTCAAGCGGTGCTACTACCAACGGTTCATTCAAGGCCAGGTTTACTTCATGCTCATCAGCAAGGCCGCTGCGTTTGAGCAAGTGTAATACGGTATTTCTTCGTTGAAGCGCGCGCTCAGGGTGCAAATGCGGGGCATAAGCGCTGGGCGCTTTAGGCAAGCCTGCCAGCATGGCTGCTTCAGCAAGTGTAAGTTCATCCAGACGTTTGTGAAAATAACGCCAGGCTGCCGATGTGACACCGTAAGAGCCGCGGCCAAGAAAAATATGGTTCAAATAAAGGTATAAAATTTCATCTTTACTGAAATTTTGTTCAATTCGCCATGATAAAATAGCTTCCTTGATTTTGCGGATATAGCTTTTTTCTTTGCTAAGCAGGAAGTTTTTTGCTACTTGTTGGGTAATGGTGGACGCGCCCTGTACAGTATGACCAGCCCTCAAATTGGCAATCATGGCCGCCACAATACGCCCAGGGTTGATGCCGGGATGACTGTAAAAATGTTCATCCTCAGCTGCCAGGAACGCGTTTTTTACTTTGTCTGGAATATCAGACATGGGCGTTAAAATACGGTGTTCATCGGCATATTCGGCGATGAGTTCACCTTTGGTGTTGAATACACGAGAAACCAGGGGTGGTTGATAAGAAGAAAGGCTGTTAAGTTGTGGCAGGCCTTTGGAAAAATAATAGACTGCACCTGTGACGCAGATTACTGTCACCACAGTCAAGGAGAGTAAAGCTTTCAAAATGATGGATAGCCAACGCATATCGCCAAACCTAAGCGAAGAAGCACATAAGCAGCAAGTGTCTATGTGCATGCAGCACGGGTTTACAATGCTGGAATTGATGATTGTTTTGGCCATTCTAGGTGTTATGCTTGCTATTGCTATTCCAGCTTTTAGCGAATGGCGGGAGCATAGCGCGGTGAATAATGCGACAAACAGTTTATTCGTGCGTCTAAAGCAGGCTCGCGCGCTGGCTGTGGCAGAAAGCCGGGATGTTAAAGTATTCTATGATACGGCAAATACGGCTTTTATCTTTGATTATAATGATGGAACGTGTGATACTACGGTTTGTAAACACTTGGAGATGGATTTGTCAAAGTTCTCAAAAAATTTGGTATTAGCTACAAATGCAACTACTATAACCTTTAACAGAAAAGGGACAGCAACCAATTCCACGACCAAAATTGCCAGTGGGAACTATTATAAATGCGTTGTTGTGAATACAATTGGTAGGGCTTACATATCAAATGCAGCCGCTACTTGTACAGTGCCTTAAGATGAGACGCACAGGTTATCAAGGGTTTAGTTTGATAGAAATGCTGGTCACACTATTGATTGTGTCAGTAGGGATGCTGGCTTTGGGTAGTTTTTTTATTTCCAGTATTCGTTCAGAAAGTGCTTCCCAGCAACGACTGGCGGCAGTGCATTTGGCAGAGCAAATCATTGAGGATTGGCAAAATACAAACACAGCACCTACCCCCGATTGTAAGGTGGGTGGGGTGGCGGCAGGCGTTTTAACGCTAGGCACGTCCACCACATCGTGTGTGCCCAATGATGGAGTTCCCGTACCGTTTGATATTTTGATTGAAGAGGCGGATGCCAAAGCGCCTATTCCCAATGGGCATTTGTTATACACGGGTTCATCAGGTGGTCCCCCAGTGATGGGTAGCCTTTTGCGAGATCCGACAAACGCGAGTTCCAGCCATGTAAAAGTACGCAAAGTTACGGTATCCTGGTTGGATAAAGGGCAAAGAAAACAAGTGTTGCTTACGCATATTACGAAGAAGCCTATCTGATATGAATACACCGAGCTTGAACAAACAATCAGGGTTTACCTTGATAGAAGTGATGATTACCATGGTCATTGCTTTAGTAATTTTGGCGGGCATGTCTTCATTATTTATGTCGCAGACTAAAACATCGCAAGTGTTAGGGCAAAAATCTGAGATTATGAATGATTTGTTTTTGGTGTCTCAAATTATGCAAGCGGAATTAAGAGGCGCAAAAGCGATATGCTGGAACTCAACAGATAAACTTATGCTTTATCAGCCTTTAACTTCCACGGATAACCTTACAGCATCCTGCACAGAAAAAACAGCCAATAATGGTTGGTTTCTAATGAATCCAGCCAATGCAAGCAATGGCAAACCAAGCCCTTATATTTGTTGGGATAGACCCAATAAGAATGATAACTGTCAAGAGATGGTTCGGGGTATGAAGTATCCTTCAGGTATGACCATTAGCCCCACAGGGAATACCGACTTGCAAGCTGTGCGCACCATTACCTTGACATCGCAGTATAAGGATAGAGACCGCCAGACTAAAGATTTAACCTTGTCATTTAAGGTTTGGCCAAGGAATAAGCAATGAGTATGCATCAAGAAGAAAAAGGTTTTGTATTGGCGACATCGCTGGTGATGTTGCTGCTAATGACGTTGCTCACAGTCGCTGTATATGTTTCAGTAGATTCGTCTCAGAAAAGCAGTATGGCTGCTGAATCAGCCACTGAAGCTTTTTATTATGCTGAAACGGCAGCCAATTATATGGCTTGGGCATTGTATAATAACGCAGAGTTTGATAGTTATACCTATCCTGACCCTGTGCGAACAGATCTAACAGGTGCGGCAAATCACAAGTTTGGTGAGCCCAATAATCGTACCAAGAACTCACTGTTTCCAAAT
>CAZLES010000126.1:0-2882 GCA_964558615.1 uncultured Zetaproteobacteria bacterium | reverse complement strand
TTGCTGAAGTTTATGGCGCGACCCGTGTAGGCTTCCCGTTTGTTGGCGCTTAAACTGTCTGCCTTGATTTGTAATGTTTCCAAGTACCCATGCAATGCTGCAAGTGGCGTGCGCAAGTCGTGAGAAAGGCTGGCAAACAAGTCACGTCTTTTACTATCCTGCTCGGAGATTTGTTGAAATTGTCGCACAATTTGTTGCGCCATCAAAGCAACATTGTTTTCAAGTTGGCTAAGCTCATCTTGACCTTGTTGCTTTTCAAAGTCTGGCAGGCTTCTAAAGTCACTTTGCCTAAACTCATCCACCTTCCTGGATAATGTGCGCAGGCGGCGTGTAATGGGATAAAAGACCAACAACCCCGTGACTAAACCGATAAGCAGCGCAATGCCAACCACCCACGCGCCCAAATGCAATAGTTCTTTATCCCGGGCGAGTTGCTCAACCTGATCATATTGCTCACCCCTTAAAATCACATATAAATAACCACTTGGTGTATCTGTCATGGGAATTGGCGTAACTGAAAAAACCTTTTGTTTGTCCAGTGAGCGAGGATCATCCCCCAACACGGGAAAGGTGGCATTCTCCTGTAAATAAGCACGGATAGGTTTGAGTGAAACAAATTGACGTTTGACTTGACCAGGGTCTGCTGAATACGACAAAATTTTACCATTCAAATCCAGCAAGTAAATTTCAATGCTGGGATTGACTTTCATGTATGCCATGAACATGGATTGAAGCGCTTTTTTGTTGAGCTTGTTTTCCTGCACAAGATTGCGCTCTGCAACCAGCCTTTTCGCCAAATCCTGATTGAGTAACTGCTCGGCATACTGCGTGTTTTTTTGTATGGTTGCCATCATAAACACGCCATAAATAAGCCCCACCAGACCCAAAGCCAGGATAAGTGTAATGGCCGAGCGCGCATATAAGGTGCGAATCATGGCAGGCTCACCGCTTGCCTCCAAACTTGTAACCTACGCCCCAAACCGTAAGAATATATAAAGGGTGAGCGGGGTCTTGTTCAATTTTGGCGCGCAAACGATTGATATGGGTATTGACAGTGTGTTCATAGCCTTCAAACTGATAACCCCATACATAATCTAACAGTTGGTTGCGTGTAAACACCTGTCCAGGATGCCTGGCGAAGTAAGCCAGCAAATCAAATTCTCTTGCTGTTAACTCTATCTCCTTTCCCGCAATGGAAACGGTACGGTTGGCCAAATGAATGATGAAATCACCCACTTTGATATACGCTTTATTTTGCTGTGTTTCATCTTGCGCCAAAGCTTCAACGCTACGAAATTGCGCTTTGATACGTGCAAGCAACTCAGGGATGCTAAAAGGCTTGGTGATATAGTCATCTGCACCAACTTCCAGCCCAACCACCTTATCAATTTCTGATGATTTGGATGTGAGCATGATAATCGGGATGTAAGCGCCATGTTCACGGATATGTTTGCATACCTCAATCCCATCCATTACCGGTAACATAATGTCCAGAATCACAAGATCATAGTCATTTTTCTCGTAGTAGCGCAAAGCCCTACCACCATCAGCTACAATATCTGATGTACACGAAATATCTGCCAAGTGCAGTTGAATAAGGTTTGCAAGGTCTGCATTGTCTTCCACAATCAATATATGCTTTTTCATATCAGCCTCAAATATGCCCTCATTTGCGATGATAGTCGTGTCTTATCCCTGAAAACTTTCATTCGCAACAAACCATACTAAAATATATCACATGTTTATCACGTGATAAATATGTGATGATTTAAAGCAATAGTTGGCAGCAAGGGAAGCATCCCTAATTTGAATAATGGAGAAGAAATCATGAAAAACAAACGATTAATCATTGTAGCATCATTATCCCTGATAGGTTCGTTCACCGCTGGCAACGTCTTTGCTGGCCATCACATGGAGAAAGAATCCATGATGAAAAGCGATATGATGGAAGATAAAATGATGCACGGTAAGGACATGAAAGGTGATATGCAGAAAGATTGTGATAGTATGAAACACAAAAAGATGATAAAGAAAGATAAAATGATGCACGACAAGAAAATGATGGAAAAAGACAAGATGATGTAAACTTGTCCTGCAATAATAAAAAACGCTGGAGTGGATAGCCCTCCAGCGTTTTTTTATACTTGCTGATATTTATTGAAATGCAGCCAGATATTTCTCATATCCCTCTTTTTCAAGGTCTTTCACGGGGATAAAACGAAGCGCCGCGGAGTTAATGCAATACCTGAGCCCTGTCGTTTCTTTTGGTCCATCATGAAACACATGACCAAGGTGAGAGTTTGCGTGTTTGCTGCGTACTTCCGTTCGCGTGACAAATAAGCGTCTGTCAACCTTTTCCACAATATTTTCAGGTTCCAAAGGTCTGTCAAAGCTTGGCCATCCCGTACCTGAATCATATTTATTGAGTGAACTAAACAGAGGCTCGCCAGATACTATATCCACATAAATCCCTGCTTCTTTATTGTCCCAGTATTCATTTTGGAACGGTGGCTCAGTACCTTCTTCTTGAGTTACTTTGTATTGCAATGGTGTCAGTTTATC
Organism: uncultured Zetaproteobacteria bacterium; assembly: GCA_964558615.1. Classification (GTDB taxonomy): domain Bacteria; phylum Pseudomonadota; class Zetaproteobacteria; order Mariprofundales; family Mariprofundaceae; genus Ghiorsea. The sequence continues at coordinate 320 of CAZLES010000126.1, read as the reverse complement.
CAACTTATTCATCGCTTTATGCTCTCCTCTATCTTTACCCCATACGCTATCTAAATATTGATCTCGCCCTGAGTTTTTCCGGTAAAACCAATAACGTATAGGGTTCTTTTTATAATAATCCTGATGATATGCTTCCGCAGGATAAAATGGAGTTGCGGGTTTGATGGGAGTGACAATAGGTTTATCAAACACACCACTTTTTTCTAAAGCCTCTTTAGAAGTTTGGGCAAGCTTGCGCTGCTCTTCATTGAAATAAAAGATACCTGTGGAGTATGCATAACCTCTATCGACAAACTGACCACCTGCATCGGTAGGATTAA
>CAZLES010000125.1:0-2883 GCA_964558615.1 uncultured Zetaproteobacteria bacterium | reverse complement strand
TTTATCCGCATTATAATCCACTTTACCCTTACATTTAGGGCAAACTAAAATCTCAAACAAACCTTTATCAATCATGCGCTGTCTCCATGAACATTCATCATACGCAGCCAAGCATAACCGCCCTTGCTTGAGATTTCATTAACTTCGCGATTGCAGCCCGACAAAGCCAGTCTATACTTGCGGCAGCATGATTCGGTAAAACTCTTTTTAGGCGGTTATTCCATGTACGAATTTATTTCTCAGGGTGGCATTGTGATGTATATCCTGATTGTCACATCCTTGGTGTCTTTAACCATTATTTTTGAACGCCTTTGGAGCTTGCGCTCGTCTGCTGTGATTCCTACTAAAGAGGTTGCTGCCATTGAAGATGCTGTGCGCGAAAATAGAGTGGATGAAGCTTTAGAGCTTTGTAAAAACAACAACACCCCTATGAGCCGCATTCTTTGGGTTGCGCTGAAGAATCGTGGTGTAAAGCGCAATATCATGAAAGAAATTTTAGAAGAAGTTGGCCGCCAAGAAGTGGCGCACTTAGAGCGTTTTGTTGGCGTACTCGCATTGATTGCAGCCATTGCTCCCCTGCTTGGATTATTGGGCACAGTGATTGGTATGATTGAAGTGTTTCAAGTGATTTCCGTGGAAGGCGTGGGCAAAGCAGATGTGTTGGCTGCGGGCATTTCCAAAGCTTTGAATACCACCGCTGCGGGTATGGTTGTCGCCATTCCAACGCTTGTTGCATACCGATTCTTTGAAGCCAAAGTGAACCAATATGTGGTTGAGATTGAGCAACATGCCCTTTACTTCGTGGACCTGCTCAAAGGTGAGCGTGAATGAACCTTAGACCACGCCATAAAAAAGGCGATTTGCTGATTGATTTAACACCCATGATTGATGTGGTGTTTCTCATGCTGATTTTCTTCATGGTATCCACAAGCTTTACCGCCAACAACAGTATCAAATTGGATTTGCCTGAAAGCAAAGCCCAAGCTGCCAACAAAGAAGTTGAGCAGGTCACCATCAGCGTTGATGCCAAAGGTCAGCTTTTTGTGCAGGATGAAAAGGTTGCCGATGGCGATTTGCGCAAACGGATTTTGAATATCAGCAAAGGTGACCCGAATATGCGGGTGGTGCTTAGAGCTGATGCAGAGGCTAGGCATAAACGCGTGGTTTATGTGTTGGATGTGGTGCGTGAGTTGGGTATGGGCAAAGTTGGCATTGCCACTGTACCTGTAGGCGGAAAATAAAATGAGAATTGTGCAAAAATTTGGCGGCACATCCGTAGGTTCTATTGAGCGCATCCAAGCTACGGCCAAGATCGTTAAAGCTGAGATTGACAAGGGCAATGAAGTGGCTGTAGTGGTCTCTGCCATGAGCGGGGAAACCAATCGTCTGCTGGCTTTGGCTCATGAAATGAATGCATACCCACCTGCTCGTGAAGTGGATGCACTGGTGGCAACAGGTGAGCAAGTCACCGCGGCCTTGCTTGCCATTGCCCTAAACAAACTGGGTATATCCGCATATTCCATGAATGGCGCGCAGGCAGGTTTCAAAACAGCAGGCAAACATGCCAAGGCACGCATCAAAAGCGTTCATGGCGAGCGTCTGATTCAACATATGCAGCAAGGCAGCGTGCCTGTAGTCACAGGCTTTCAGGGGGTAGATGAGCAAGGCAATGTCACCACACTTGGTCGCGGTGGCTCGGATACCTCTGCCGTGGCGCTAGCCATAGCCGTGAAAGCGGACTCCTGCGATATTTATACCGATGTGGACGGGATTTACACCACCGACCCACGGATTGAACCTAAAGCCCGCAAGCTGGATAGTATCAGCTATGAAGAAATGCTGGAGTTTGCGTCTTTGGGCGCAAAAGTATTGCAAACCCGAAGCGTAGAGCTTGGCATGCGCTACAATATGCCCATTCACTTACGCTCAAGCTTTAACTTGGTACAGGGAACACGAGTCACAAGAGAGGATAAAGATATGGAACGCGCGGAAATTTCAGGGGTAGCTTACAACCGTGATGAAGCCAAGGTCACCATCAAAGGTATTCCTGACCAACCAGGCATTGCAGCAGCTGTGTTTGGCCCTGTGGCTGAAGCAGAGATTAATGTGGATGTGATTGTGCAAAACATATCTGAAGACGGGCTCACCGATTTAACGTTTACCGTACCTCGTAATGATTACCAAGCCACCATGGATGTCTTGAATGAACTTTGCGCGAAAATGGGGGCAAAAGAAGTTAAAGGCGATAATCAAGTGGCAAAAGTATCCATCATTGGTGTAGGGATGCGCTCACATTCTGGCGTTGCCAAAAAAATGTTTGATGTATTGGCCAAGGAAAGCATCAATATCCAAATGATTACCACCAGTGAAATCAAAATCACCGTGGTTTTTGAAGAAAAATATGTGGATACCGCCGTGCGCGCCCTGCATGAGGCCTTTGGTTTAGCTCAAGCTTCATAATAGTCTTTATGTTGCCAATAATGCGGTAAAGGTGGGTGCGACAATATCCCAAGTTTGGCTGCTGTGGCCTTTACCTTGATGTATCCAAGCTGTTTTTGCGCCGGCTTGTTTCGCTACGGCAAGGTTGTCTTCCATATCATCAATCACCAATACTTCTGACGCGGATACACCTTCCGCTTCAAAAAGAAGCCGCAAGGTATCCACGCATGGTTTGGGCGTGTATGCATTGAATCGAATATCATAAATTTCAGCGAAATAATCACGAATATCTAAGGCCTCTAAAATCGTCTCCGCATGTTCTTTGGTGCCATTGGTGTGAATCACCTTGCGCGCGGGCATGGCTTGCAACACATCATGCAATTCAGGGCGTGGCATGAGAAGCTCATGTGCATTCACATCATGCGCTTCTTGTAAAAAAGGCTC
>CAZLES010000124.1:0-2937 GCA_964558615.1 uncultured Zetaproteobacteria bacterium | reverse complement strand
GAAAAGCAGATGATAGAGAAAAAAGCGGACAGGCATGATGCCCTGCATATGATTCTGGAAGTTTTGGCCGAGACTGTATATGAATCCCAACGCGAAGGCAGGGAAATTAATCCCCTTGCCTATGCGCAAAAAATCAAGGTATTATTGCAAGCATGATGCGTTACATTGTGTTTACCTTGATAGGCTTTTTTGGCCCTGCGTTGGTATTGCTTTTTATGCGTCTGTTATGGCAGTGGATTCGTCATCAATGGTTAACTCGCAAACAAGCACCTGAAATCATTGATGTGACACCCCATGATTCCCGCTATCCATCCAGGCTTCTGATTGCTTCGTGGCTGTTGCTCAGCCTGTTGTTTACAGGCTTTTTATTGTGGCAGTTGGATAAAACCAGTGAACAAGCACCCAAGCATACTTATATCCCTGCCCACATTGACGCGGAAGGCAACTTTGTACCTGCGCAGATAATTGAGCAAGAACAGTGAGTTTACACCTTGAAAATCTGCGTTTTTTCTTGATCCGAGGTGTTGTCCTCTCCCACAATACTCGTACCGCACTTGGGGCATTCATAAGCCTCTGCTTGTTCTTCTTCAAAGCTTTCGCCGCAACGAGGGCATTTCAATTGAACTTGACTCATAAGCTATCCCTTCCTCTCTCATTAAGATGTAATCATGCCTTTTATTGAAGATGATATAAATATAAAAAGCAAGCAGGATGAATTTACACTGCCTGCATTGCCTATCTGTGAGCTGCATAACTGCTTATGCAAAAATGCTGTACTTGTGACTGCCAACCAACGCCTAACCCGCTTCCGATTGCAACAATTTGAACAAAAACAAATACAAGCTGGAAAAGCAGCATGGCCTACACCTCATATCATGTCATGGTCGGTGTGGTTGCAGGAGCAATGGCAAACACATCGAGCTGGGCAAGCGGGTTTACTGCTTAGCCCACAACAAGAAGCACTATTTTGGCGTGATGTTGTTAGCAATGACGAACAAACATTTGTACTTAACCCCAAAGCTTTGGTCAAACAAGCTATGGAAGCTTGGCAAATTTTAGCCGATTACCTGATTGACCCTTCTTGCTTATTATCAGGAGGTGAAGAGCATCTGGCTTTACACCGTTGGGCCAAAGAAGTGCAAGCTCGCATTGCCGAAACAAATGCTAACTTTGTTCAGCAAGCAGATAAACTGCAACGCTTACAACAAATCATGACTCAACCAAGCCAAAATCCAATCATTGTTGATGGTTTTGATGCTTTCTATCCTGCGCAAATCGCTTTCTTCAGGCATTTGCAAAGCTTGGGCTACCAAATTTTTGAAGTCACCCAAACATCAAAGCCTGCCACGCCACATTTGCATGTGTACCCCGATGAAGAAGCTGAACTGCGTACCATTTGCCAACAAATTCGTAGTATCATTACTCAAGACAAAAGCAAAACCATTGGTATATTTATTCCCGACTTAGAGCAACGTGCAGTTCAAGTCAGCCAAATATTAAGCGAAGAGCTTGCGCCCGAATTAAGCTCTCGCCCAGAAACTGATCTTGAAGGTCAATACTTTAACCTTTCTTTAGGATCACCCTTAGCGAAACAACCCATGATCCAAGCAGGCCTAAAACTATTGACTTTAAGCACTCAATCTTATGTAGATGCACAAACTTACAGCCATATACTACATAGCCCATATCTTAAAGGTTTTGATGATGAACAAATGCACCGCGCTGCTTTGGATAAGCAATTAAAAGCTAATAATTATCAACATATCAGCTTATCCCACCTATTACATGAAGCTAAGCATAGCGAATTAAGCTTGCCCATATTTGAAGACATCTTGCATGATTTGATGGGGCAGCCTTCAGAAACGAGTGGCGAGACTCTAAGCTTTTCAGGCAAGCAATATTTTTCGGCATGGCTGCAACAAGCAGACCATATGTTGCAAAACCTTGGTTGGACTTCCTTGGCTGAAACACCCTTTGAAATAGCACAGTTACAAGGCTGGAAAGATATGATACATCAGCTTAGTAGCTTGGATGATTTTTGTGGTAAGCTCACTTGGCCTGAAGCTTTAGGCCACTTACAAGAATATGCGTTTGAGCAACTATTCCGCCCAGCGCCAGGGCTTGCCAATATCCAAGTCATGGGTTTTTTAGAAGCCAGCCATTTGCGCTTTGATGAAGCGTTTATCATCAGCATGGATGACCAAACATGGCCGCCTGCTGCCAAGCCCCATCCCTTGATTCCCGTGGAGATTCAGGTGCAGTATCAAACACCACATGCCAACAGTGAGCGTGAATGGATATATGCGCAGCATGTGTGGCAAAACCTGTTACATGTATCCTCCACCTTACATGTTAGCTATGCCAAGGTGCGAGAGCATCAGGATATGCAGCCCTCGCCGTTGCTTTTAGGGCTTGAGAAAGCGCAAGACATGCCTTTATCCAGCCAGCGCTATGCTAGCCATTTACAGCAGCAACAGCCCAAGCTTGAGCCTATTGATGATAAGGCCAATCCTGTGCGCAATGATGAAAGCATATGCGGTGGCACAGGCATTTTAGCAGCCGAATCCGCTTGCCCTTTCCAAGCTTTCGCAAAATACAGGCTTAAGCTTGAAGGCATTGAAATTCCCTGCAAAGGTTTGAATAGCCGTGAGCAAGGCATACTTCTACATAAAGTCTTAGAAATATTCTGGCGTAAGCACCCCAGCCAACAACGATTGTTGGATTTAATCGATGCCAAAACTTTAGACGATGAAATTCAAAGCTGTATTTCAAGCGCGTGGAGCAGTTTAAGCCGTTTTATAGACCAAGATACCCAGCAGCTTGAACAAGAACGTTTAAGCAGGCTTGTTCGTGATTGGTTGCACCTAGAAGCAGAGCGGCCACCATTTAAGGTGGTTGAGCGTGAAGTTTGGCGAGACGTGAAGTTGGGCAACCTCG
>CAZLES010000123.1:0-2944 GCA_964558615.1 uncultured Zetaproteobacteria bacterium | reverse complement strand
TTGGCGGATGAGCCTTTTATTGTACGAGAGCCAGCATCAGGCACACGCATTGCAACCGAGCGTTTTTTTCATCAGCATGGTTTAGAATTGATTGCGGGTATGGAAATGAATCGTTCTGAGGCTATCAAGCAGGCTGTGATGGCTGAATTAGGGCTTGGTATCGTATCTTTGCATACCATTGAAATGGAATTAGCTCTCAAACGTCTTGTTGTATTGGCGGTTGAAGATTTTCCGATTATGCGGCAGTGGCACATTGTGTATCGTGAAGGCAAGCGCTTTGCCGCGATTCCTGATGCGTTTAAAACATTTGTGTTGGAGCAGGCTAAAACCATTTTGCAGTTGCCGCAAGGTCATGATTAGGTTCGCAGGTTGCAGTTGTTTTGGTGCTGTGCTTTAGTGGCTGAATCGACTTGGATTAAAATATGGGTAAACCCAACTTTTTTCAGGTCATTTCTGATACGCTGAGTGATACGCTCAATATCATGAAGCGGAATCTGGTGATTTTTCAGAACAATGTGAAAGGATATAAAATCATGCCTGCTGCTGGGCTTGGTGATGTGTAAATCGTGAAACTCAAGCACCTGGCTTTCAGCATGGATGATGTCGTGCAACGCTTGTTCGCTTATGAGATGTGAATTGGCATCCATCAGAGATAAAAAGCTGGTTTTGAGCAAAGGGTACGCGTGAAACAAGATATACACGGAGAAGATGATGGTCAGCATGGCATCAATGCTGTATATCGCATAAAGGTGAATCACAACACCGGCTACTACCACACCAAGTGAGATCAGGGCATCGCCTAGCATGTGCAAATAAGCTGATGTGATATTCGCGTCACTGTGTGGATGCTCATGATGATGTGTGCCACTGTTGCACGCGGAAACACCAAGATGTTTCAACATATATGCGCTGATACCATTGGCGATGGCTGCAATACCACCCACAACTATCATGTACATTGGCTCTATACCTTGTGGCTCAAACAAGCGAAAGACTGATTCATAAATCATGTAAAACATGGTGACAAACAAAAATAACGTGTTGACGAATGCAGCCATCATTTCCGCTTTAAGAAAGCCGAAAGTAAACGCGAAAGTGGTTTTTTGTGCGCTGATACGTAGCGCGATATAGGTGATGACAATTGCCATCACATCGCCCGCATTGTGTAGCGCGTCAGCAATCAGGGCAAACGAATTGGAAACCAGCCCAAAACCAATTTCGCACACAATAATGGCAAGGTTGAAGATAATAATCCAACCGAGCTTTTGTGTTTTCATGATAAACAGGCTCTAATCGTTTTCTTGAGCGTACAACGCATTCATGCGCTGTATCAACTGAGGAAGAATGTTCATGCGCCCATGTTTTAAGCGCATGCGAAGCCTTGGGTAATGTGCATATTGTGGTTCATCGTTTTCAGGCCAGCGCATGACTTGTTCGATACAGCCTTCATGCAGCACATCCGAAAATTCAGCGTTTAACCGCTCTAGTGATTGCTCTGATAACGCATGGTTTAAGCGCAGCAATACTGCCTTACCAACATAACGAAAGCTATGATAATTAGAATAATACTTGGTAATATGATCGACAGCATCTTGTACATCATCGGTATGATAAATCAAGCCTAAATCATCTGAACTGATCAAACCATCATTCAGTAGGCGGCGCACCCACGATTTGAGGAATGGCCCCCAAAAATCATCACCTGGCGCTTCAAGCATAACCACAGGGATAGGTGGGTTGCGCCCTGTTTGTAGCAGAGTTAGCAATTCAAAGCTTTCATCAAATGTACCAAAGCCACCCGGGGTTAAAATCACGGCATCACTTTCTTTGAGAAAAAAGAATTTGCGGGTAAAAAAATATTTGCACTCAAAGCTGCGAGGAGAACCATGGACAATTGGGTTTAATTTTTGTTCCATAGGTAGATTGATGCCAATACCAAACGACACATCACGACCAGCACCTTCATTGGCAGCTTGCATCATGCCAGGCCCACCGCCTGTAATCACCATAAATCCAGCATCTTTGAGCGCTTTGCCACAAGCTTTGGCTTGTTGATACTTAGGATGATGTTCCTTAATGCGTGCAGAGCCAAACACACTTACTTTCCGCCACGCTTGATAAGGCTTAAACACTTTCAGGCCTTGGCGCATTTCTGCCAAAACACGGCTTATCATTTTGAAATCATGTTCAGGCAGTTCATCGGCGACAAGCGCCTTTGCCTCATCCAGCAATACTTGTTTGTAATCGGTATATTGCTTAGTCATTGTGGTGCTTGAATGACAATATCAATGCGCCTATTCATGGCACGACCTTTTTTATACATATTGCTGGCAATGGGCTTGGCTTCACCATAACCCAAGGCTTTGATGCGATTAGGATCTAGGCCTGCTGCGATAAGAAATTCTTGTACTGCTTCAGCACGGGCTAGTGATAGTTTGCGATTGGCTTTGGCATCACCTGAGCTATCAGTATGCCCTTCAATGATGATATTGCGTGAGGGGTACATATCCAATGCATCTTTGATGCGACCTAAGAAATCAAAATATGCGCCATCAATTTTACTACTATTAGGCTCAAACTTGATTGCTTTTGCTCGAATTAACAAAGAACCATCGAGATTAGTGATGATTTCAGCTTCGTCTTTTCGGAATAAATCACGAATTTTCTTTTGTCTTTTCTTTTCAAAAGTTTCACGCTCTAATTTACTATTAAATGCGGCTTTGATACGGGCAACTTTAGATTGGAATGCTTCTTGATCTTTAAGCCTTTGCGCATGTAAACGCTCTGCCAAGGTGGCTTCAAAGTTTTCATTGAATTTAGCAACATCGGCTTGGTGTGCTGCGCGCTCATCATCTAGTGCTTGTTGTAAGTTTTGCACATGCTTTAACAAATCTTGAGCAGAAATATCAACATCCACTTTCTCAAAATCCAAAGGAATATGCAT
>CAZLES010000122.1:0-2990 GCA_964558615.1 uncultured Zetaproteobacteria bacterium | reverse complement strand
GAAACACATACTGGCTGTATAAGCCAATATCACTGTTCGTCACCTCTGTATCTGATAACATCGATTCCATATCGGCCGCTTGTGCAGGCGTGATCGCCCATAAACCTGCAGCAATTGCAGACATAGCTACTATATTTTTTATACTTTGCACCATAAACACTCCAGATTTTTTAATACGCTACCATCATATAAATAAGCATGCGCTTTGCAAGTGATATCACTCACCAAATTCAAGCAACAAAAAAGGCGGATGATTACTCATCCACCTTTTCCGCATTTAGGGCTTTACCGATTCATGCAAATAGAATGGTAACAAAAATTAGTTTTTAGCTAATAAAGCCCTAAATAATTGGTTAAGATTTGCTGCCAAATTCCGGGTATGCTTCCACACCACATTCACCAACATCCAGGCCTTCGTATTCTTCCTCTTCAGAAACACGAATACCCAGCAGTGCTTTCACAGCTAACCAAACCACAAAACTGGTCGCAAAGACGAACGCGAAAATAACGCCTACGCCCATCAATTGCGCGCCAAATGATGCGTCTGAATTGGTAATAGGCACTGCCATCAATCCCCAAATACCAACCACACCATGCACAGAAATCGCACCAACCGGGTCATCAAGTTTGAATGTACGATCAAGATGCACAATAGACGCGACCACAATCAAACCGCCAATCGCACCAATCAGTGTTGCCATTTCCGGTGAAGGGGTAAGAGGCTCCGCTGTAATCGCCACAAGACCTGCCAAAGCACCGTTAAGCGCCATAGTCAAATCTGCTTTACCAAACCAAAGGCGAGCAAAGACCAGAGCCGCAACCACACCACCAGCGGCTGCCATATTGGTATTTACAAAGACCATGGCTGTCGCATTGGCTTCTCCAACATCTGAAACTTTAAGCTCAGAACCACCATTAAAGCCAAACCAGCCCAGCCAGAGGATGAATGTACCCAAGGTTGCCAATGGCAGGTTTGCGCCTGGAATCGCGTTAACCGAACCATCTTTATTGTATTTCCCTTTACGAGGGCCAAGCAAAAGCACAGCAGCCAATGCGGCAGACGCGCCTGCCATGTGAACCACACCAGAACCAGCAAAGTCACTGAATCCTGCTGCGTCAAGGAAGCCTCCCCCCCATTTCCACATGCCTTGAAGCGGGTAAATAAAGCCTGTAAAAATTGCGGCAAACACAAAGAATGACCAAAGCTTCATACGCTCAGCTACAGCACCCGACACGATAGACATGGCTGTTGCCACGAATACCACCTGGAAGAAAAAGTCAGACAGATTTGAGTAGTATGGCGCGTCATCTCCACCAGCAACAACAGCTGCCGCATCATTATCACCACCAAGGCCAAACGTTAATGCTGATGGAAAAATATCAGCAGCGTTGGTGTACATGATATTGTAACCAACAATCATATACATAATACACGCAATGGAATACAACACGATATTCTTGGTCAGAATCTCTGCTGTATTTTTCGCGCGAACAAGCCCCGACTCCAGCATTGCAAAGCCCGCGGCCATCCACATCACAAATGCACCCATCACCAAGAAATAAAAGGTATCAAGTGCGTATTTCGTCTGAAGAATATCTCCTGCTAATTGTTCCATAATTCAAATCCCCCTTAATTCAATGCATCGGCATCTTCTTCGCCAGTACGGATACGAATCACACGTTCCACATCCGTGACAAAGATTTTACCATCACCAATTTTTCCGCTGCTTGCGGCTTTTGAAATCGCTTCAACCACAGCATCCACCTGATCGGCAGTAACCACAGTTGAAATTTCAGTTTTAGGGACAAAATCCACATTGTATTCAGCACCACGATAAAGTTCAGTGTGACCTTTTTGGCGGCCATGCCCGCGAATTTCGCTAACACTCATGCCAGAAACACCAAGCTCTAGAAGCGCATCTTTAACGTCATCAAGTTTGAATGGCTTGATAACAGCAGTAACTTTCTTCATTGCTCTCTCCTGTTTGTTTATGGATTAATAGAGGGTATATAACTCCCTCTTTGAAATTAAAATGCGTAGTTTACACCAGCTGCAAATTCAGCATCAGCACTACCCGCTTTACCAATGGTTGCGTTCACAGTGATATTATCAAAGTCTTTGCTCGCACCCAATGTGATATGGTTAGTGCTAGAACCAACATCTGGTGAGTTCACACCAAAAGAGGCTGATACATCAACCATGTCCGCAACCGTCATACCAGCACCAAGCTCGGTATAAAGGTTTTTGTTATCTGAATCATAATACGCGGTCAATGACGCGATACCCATAGAAACACCAGCATAGATTTCATTGAATTCTAAAGATGTATCTGTGTATTTGTATGCGATGTAACCCACTGAATAACCCACTTCACCTGCTTCACCTGAATAATCGATGGTAATATCGTATTCGGTTTCTTTACCAGTACCTACATCCACACCCGTTGAGAACCATATGTTGGCAGAAATGCCACTTTCATGTTCAATGCCAACATCACCTTGAATCGCAACGTCATTGTTTACGGATTGAGCAGCACCACGCCAGATATATTGACTTTGTGCCCCAATATCAGCGAAAGTTGAAATATCGCCTGCTTGTGCTGCTGTGCTTACGCCCATAAGGCCCATGCCCATCATCAAAGCGACTGCATAGTGTTGTATTTTTGTTTTCATTTTTGTTACTCCTACTTTCATCTAAGTTTTTTTAGGCTTAGAATGTATTCTATTTGCCATGCACATCTAAAAGCAATGTGTGTGCCACAGTAATAAACGTTGAAAACAAAGGGTTTATCATGAGTTACCCCGCTATTATGACTATCATTTAATCTTACAATGCATATGTTTTAGGCAATAAATCAATAATCGACAGTCAGCATGCAACACCGTAGTCTTGCCCCCCATTTCTGATTATATCACCGAGGTTCACCCATGAGTCATACAGCAACCAGCCCAATGCCTGCATTCTTAGCGCTTGCGGATGGTCGTATTTT
>CAZLES010000121.1:0-3005 GCA_964558615.1 uncultured Zetaproteobacteria bacterium | reverse complement strand
GCATTTCTACCTGTTTCACCTCACCATGTTCACCATGTGGCTTGGCAATGCCCAAGAGTTTAATGCGATAGCCAAGTTCACGTACAGCTTCAATATCAGCGGCACTGATTCGGCTGATACCCTCCGTAAACACTTCATCAAACCTGATTTCCGAGCCAAATGCCATGGCTGCCAAAATGGCCAGTTTATGCGCTGTATCAATGCCTTCCACATCAAAGGTCGGGTCTGCTTCCGCGTAACCCAGGGCCTGGGCTTCTTTTAGCACATCAGCATAATCCTCACCTTCATGCTCCATTTTGGTAAGAATAAAATTGCATGTGCCATTCAAAATACCATATACCGATTCGATATTGTTCGCAGCCACACCTTCTCTAAGCGCTTTCAGGCAAGGAATACCACCGCCTACTGCCGCTTCAAAGCCAAGCGCGACATGATTGTCCGTTGCAAGCTTAAACAATTCCTCTCCATGCTTGGCAATCAAAGCCTTATTGGCTGTCACCACATGTTTTCCTGATTCAAGTGCGGTAGCCACAAAGGTGCGCGCTGGCTCATAGCCACCAATCAATTCCACCACCAAGTCCACATCGTCAGCTTTCACCAAGTCTGCCGCATCGTCATACAACTTCACGTCCGACAAGTCCAAACCAAAGTCACGGCTTAAATCTCTATCTGCCGCCGCAACCAAGCGAATATTTTTGCCCAAACGCTTCGCCATCAACGCTTGTTGCTCAATCAAGATACGCGCTGTACCTAAACCGACTGTGCCTAAACCTAAAATACCTACACGAACTTCTTTCATTTTATGCTCCACTTCCAGCGTTTAAGAAACTTTTAATGCCGCGCAATGCTTGGCGTGTTCTATGTTCATTCTCAATCAAAGCAATGCGAACATGGGTATCACCATACTCACCAAAACCAATACCAGGGCTTACTGCAACCCCTGCTTCAACCAACATTTTTTTCGAGAACTCAATCGAACCCATGGCTTTAAATTCATCGGGAATTTCAGCCCAGACAAACATAGTTGCTTTCGGGCTTTGCGCCATCCAACCCATATTGTGCAAACCCTTAATCAACACATCACGGCGGGATTGATACATGCTGCGAATATCTTCCACACAGTCTTGCGGACCATTCAGTGCCGCACATGCTGCAATTTGTAAGGGTTGAAACATACCATAATCCAAATAGGACTTAATTTTACCCAAAGCTCCCACAATCTCTCGGTTGCCCACCATAAATCCAATACGCCAACCCGGCATATTATAGGTCTTGGATAAAGAATAAAACTCAACTGCTACATCTTTTGCACCAGGAACTTGCATAATCGATGGGCACTCATAATCATCAAAAGTAATTTCTGCATAAGCAATATCCGAAATAATAATCAAATCATTCTCACGTGCAAAATCCACTAGCTTCACATAAAAATCCAAGTCCACTACTTGTGCAGTCGGATTGGATGGGAAGTTTACAATAATAATCTTAGGGCGGGGCCATGAATCTTTGACTGCCTTTTCAATATCAGCAAAGTAATCCCTATCTGGTCCCATAGGTACATGGCGAATATCTGCACCAGCAATAATAAAACCATAAGGATGAATCGGGTAAGCAGGGTTGGGTGATAAAATCAAATCGCCTGGGCTAGTAATCGCCACAGCCAAATGCGCCAAACCTTCTTTGGAGCCAATGGTGGCAATCGCTTCGGTTTCAGGGTCTAAATCCACATCAAACTTGCGTTTGTACCAGCCGCACACCGCTTTGCGCAAGCCATCAATGCCGCGCGATACGGAATATCTATGATTGCGCCCGTCTTGCGCTGCCTCACACAGCTTATCAACAATATGTTGCGGTGTAGGCTGATCAGGGTTGCCCATGCCAAAGTCAACAATATCCTTGTCAGCTCGGCGAAGCTCCATTTTTAATTGGTTCACCTGCGCAAAAACATAGGGTGGAAGGCGTTTAATTTTCTCAAATTCGCGCATACGTAGAAAAATCCCCTGATAAAATTAGCCAAGACTTTATAAGCCAGGCCTTAAAGGTCAAATGTTTACAAAGTTTAGAGCCCACAGCATCGATAAGCTCTTGACTTTTGCCCCCTCCCCCGCAATTAGCGTGCCATGTTCGGCTAGTTTTTTCTCCAGGGAGGGATGAATGGTTGAATTCAGTCATCATATTACACGCAGCTTGAAAATGCTAACCTGTGCCATCATGCTTACTATCATGTCAAATCAAGTTTTTGCCGCAACAGGAACCGTCACGATCAATGGTCCATCAACCATAAATGTTACACCCAATTCAAAGATTAATGTAAGTGGCACCTATTTGCTAAGCTCGGATAATACACCAACAGGAAGCTCACCCGCAGCTTGCGTTTTCCCTCCAGGAACAAATATTTATTTTAATGGCAGCTATCCAGGTACATTTGTTCCAACCATTTCTGGCTCAAGCGGAGGAGGCTTCGTAAAATATCGTATTCACGCAACCGCCAAAATCGCCATTGATGGCAAAACTTTTTGGTGGGGTTTAGGTGATTTAATCACTCATGTAACACCTTATCAAGGCACTGCTATAGGCAAGGTAACACCATTTAGTTTTAGCCTAACTCCATCAGATTTAACAAGCACATCAAACATACCAATGACAATAGGAACAACCCACACTATCACGGTCTACTTGGAAGACTTGTATATGGGAGTATGTAAAATTGCAGGAAGATGGGTAACTGATACCAATAGAGGTTCAAGATTCGCTTCTGCAACCTTAAACTTCAAAATTATTGACCCTAAACCAACCATTTCCATCACCCTGGGCAATACATCGCCAACGGCATGTGAAGCTCAAACAGCAACCATCAATGTCACATCCAACGACCCTACACCCAATGGTGGCACGGTGACTTTAACCTTTCCGAATGGTACAACTGCATCCGCAGCCTTTGCAGGCAAATCAGCCATATTAACCCTTGCAGATTTTGGTTTGCCGAATGGCTATCTGGATGGGGG
>CAZLES010000120.1:0-3019 GCA_964558615.1 uncultured Zetaproteobacteria bacterium | reverse complement strand
TTTTGGATTTTGGCCTGGCCAAGCCCGAAGAAGGAGGCGAGGATCTCACCCAAAGTGGAGCAACGGTTGGCTCCTTCCGCTATATGGCACCAGAGCAAATTCTTAACAATCCCATTGATGCCCGCACTGACTTATATGCCTTTGGCATTCTCCTGTTCTATATGCTGGTTGGCAAGCTCCCCTTTGACGCGACCAGCAATGGTGGTGAGTTTGAAATTATGGAAAAACAGGTTCGCGACCCCGCACCAGCACCCCATGAGCTTGACGCAAGCATACCCTTACCCCTATCCAATCTGATTCTGAAATTACTGGAAAAAAACAAACACCACCGCCCGGAAAGCGCGAAAGTTGTACGCCTTGACATTGAAAACATGCTGGAGCAGCTACAATTTCTAGCCTCACCTAAAAAAGTAAAAACAAAAACTGTTTCAACAGACCACCATACCCCTACACCTACACCGCATCTGAGCAAGCACGAAATTGCCCAACAATGGATAAGTTATGGCCGATTCCAGTGGCAAAAAATGTTAAGCAGGTTTATACCCAATATCAACAAGGCGCATACAGACTTATCCATCATTGCTCTGGTATTTATCATGCTTGGTTTTGCCTCTATCAGTGTGTTGAGCATGGCTGAGGATACCGCGGCACAAACACAGGCCATACAAGAAAAAATCAAACAACACATGCGCGACAATACAGCAAAGGAACAACACACCAATGTTGTAAACGTAGCAAAAGTTGTCCCTGCGCCAGCAACAAAACATACCCAACAACCTGCTGCAACAAACAAACCTGAAAAAGCGGCAAAAACCAAACCTGAAGTTAAACCCAAGGTAAAAACCAAGCCCAAGGCGAAGGTTAAACCCCAAGTCAAGAAACAACCTAAACCCAAAGCAAAACCCAGACAACGCCTGGCTCAATCCATTACATACAAAGTGGACCACAAAGTTCAACGTAAAGATAAAACCAGAGTTTCCAGCAATCAGCCTCATGAGTTTCGAGGTGGCTCACACCTTTTTTATCCTGATTTGGCTGAAAAGGGCTGGTTATCAACCTTCAAGCGAGGGTATAGTACTATCCTTTTTGAAAACCCCGTATCACTATCCAAAATCGTGGTTCACAAAGCCAGTGTTGGTGATTTGGATTTCAAGCATGGTTTTATCGAAGTGGAAGTAAAACCCGCGGGCAAACGCAAATGGAAAAAAGTCTTTTCCCAAAAAGATAAAGATATTGACAAAAAAGTCACAATATCCGGATTCAAGGCCAAATATCCATCCATTGATGGCGTGCGCGTCAAGTTCAAAACCCAAGACCCTATCACCATTGGCCCTATTGATTTACTGCCATAATCATGCCTGAAACCTTTCAGGGTACTATTGAAAAGGTGTTGCATGGTGGTGATGGCTTGCTGCGTCACCATGGACAAAGTGTGCTTGTTCCCAACACTATGGCTGGCGATGAGATAACGTATCAGGTAACAGATAAAAAACGAGGCGTGCTGCGCGGCAAACTCGTGGATGTTATCACCCCGTCAAAATACCGCGTCTCTGCTCCCTGCCCTGTATTTGAAAGCTGTGGTGGTTGCGCTCTGCAACCCATGCAGCCACAGGCTCAAGCCGCGTTAAAAACCGCATGGGTGATGGATGCCTTTAAACCATGTACCACAGCATCCACGAAAAAGGTTGCTATCCAATCCCAACAGGATACTTACGCAGGCCGCAGGCGAGTACGCTGGTTTGTACATGAGGGAAAGCTTGGTTTTCGCAAACGTTTCAACCATGAAGTCGTGCATACCGAAACCTGCGTGGCGTTGACCGAGCATCTGAATACCTTGCGCCATACCCTCGAAAATATGGCCTTGCCTGACAGCGTCCAAAGCATACGAGCAACCGAGCTGAGCAATGGTACACACATCATACTGGAATCCGAACAAGCTTGCCCTGCTGATTTTACGCCTGAATATACCAGACAACAACAATGGTGGTGGAAACCGTTAAACACACCATACATCAAAGCCTTGCACAAGCCTGTACACACCCTGTTTGACACGATTGACTTACAACCCTGGTCGGATAACAGTCTGGATATTGAGATTGGTGCCAATGACTTTGTCCAGGGCCATGCGGCAGGTAACCAAGCTCTTGTTTCTCAAATCCTTGAATGGTCTCAGGGCTCAAGGCGTGTGGTCGACTTATTCGCGGGCTGCGGCAATTTATCCTTACCCATCGCCAAGGCTTTAGGTGCGGAAATCAAAGGTGCGGAGCTTAATCCTGCCAGCGTAAAAGCCGCTAACAACAATGCCAAGCGCTTGGGCTTGAATGCAAGCTATGAAACCATGGATTTATTCGGCAAGTTTCATATCGAGCCCTTTATTGCCGCCGACACTTTGATTCTCGACCCGCCACGCAAGGGCGCAAAACGCATTTGCCAAAACATTCAGCAATTTTTCCCCAAACAAGTCATCATGGTACATTGCGATGTGGCATCAGGCGCGCGTGACGCTCAGGCACTGAAAAACGCGGGGTTCAAGCTCAAGGCTTTGCGCGCTCTGGATTTATTTCCTTTTGCGGGACACGTGGAATCGCTAAGCTTGTGGTCATCATGAGATGGCTTTTTCTTGCTTTATGCCTGCCCCTGTTGTCTGCTTGCTCCCATGAGCAAGTGGATAGCCACACTGTAAGGATTGGGCTTGCCACAGCCCCCTTAAGCCTGGACCCCAGATTTGCCACGGATGCCGCGTCACATAAAGTACAGGAGTTGATACATTGCGGCCTGGTACAACTGGGCGAGGATTTTTTACCCAAACCAGGCCTTGCCACATCATGGCAACATCCCGACCCCTATACTTGGGCATTTGAACTGGATAAAGGTTATACCTTTCATAACGGGCAAGCCGTGACCGCACGTGATGTTGCTGCCACACTCAATGCTGTGCTCAATAAAGGCTTATCCAGTCCGCTGCGCGCAGGTTTCTCAGCCATTGAAAATATCACCATTGATGATGACTACCATTTAA
>CAZLES010000119.1:0-3029 GCA_964558615.1 uncultured Zetaproteobacteria bacterium | reverse complement strand
TTATGGGCTGGCTGGGCAGATGCGCCTGACAGACTCAAACAAGGCTTAAAACCCGGCGTACATGATGCCGCATTGTTATTGATTGCCCGCATACGCGATGAAGCGCATAGATTTGCAGCACAATTTCTAAAAAAACGCAGTAAAAAACATATGTTTCAATCCAGTCTTGATGGCATCGCTGGCATAGGCAAAACCAAACGTACTGCCCTACTTCAACATTTTGGTGGTATTGCCGGGGTCAAAAAAGCATCACGCGAACAGTTACAAGAAGTCAAAGGTATTTCAGCAGGTTTGGCAGAGCGAATTTTTCAGCACCTACACCGTTGATGCCAGAATCTTGTCGCAAGCCTGAATCACATCTTGTGGTGAAATATTGCGCATACATGGATGCCCCTCCACTTCACACTCTCGTTTGAGACATGGGCTGCAATCGGCTGGCTTATACAAAAGTGCCACACGTTTACCTGAAGGTGATGTGCGTGCTGGATTTGTCGCCCCAAACATGGTTACCGTTGGTATGCCAAGCCCTGCTGCTACATGCATAAGCCCCGAATCGTTACACAACATGAGTTTCGCAACCGATACCAGTTGCAAGGCCTGGGAAAGCGATGTCTCCCCTGCCGCATTCCACAACTTACCCTGAACTTTGGACAAACAAGTCTCCGCAATATCGCGTTCCGCGGATGTTCCTAAAGTAACAATATCCCAGCCATCATCCGATAACTTCGCCAACACTTCAGCATAAGATTCTGCGGGATAACGTTTGGCACCACCAAACTGCGCACCTGGAGCCACACAAACAAAATGATCTGGCTGGATGCCATGCTTCTCAAGCTGTTGTATCGCTTGTTGTTGCGTGGTCTCTGGCGCAACAAGCTCCACTTCATCAAAGGGTATGGCCAGGCCATATTGCCTTAGCATATCAAGATAATAGCTGCGATGATGTTCATGTATCAAATCAACACGGGGGGTATAGGCATGAGTTAAGAAAATACCCCTCCCCTCCTTGCGATAACCTATACGTTGCCTTGCTCTGGACTTGAATGCCTGCAAGGCCGAACGTAAACTGTTTGGAAATAAAAACACAGCATCACTGCGTTTAGGCATGTCGTCCACATATTGCACATATGGATGGTTCAAATTCAAAAAAGGTAGTAATTCAGACAGCCAGGGTCGGCCAAACACGGATATATTCGCTTCAGGGTAAGCGCGAGTAATGGCACGCAACGCGGGCTGCGCTAAAATCACATCACCCAACCAGTTGGGTGGCATCAATACAATATGTTCAGCCCGCATGCCGCCAATGTTCATGGCTGCTTGTGTTTGCACACAAAAAACATTTCTTTCTTCCATAAAATCCAGGAAAAACCAGGCTTGACCCGTTGCTCTGATTCAATCGTAAAATGACGCTTTAGGGTATTAGAAAAACCTTGATAGGTATAACTGTATAAACGATTAAATTGCGGCAACACAGGTACGAAACGTGATAAAAAGAAGTGCAGCCTTGCAAGCCATGATGGCCAAATATCAATGCTAACAGCAAACACACCATCTTGTTTTAGAATTTGTTTGGTCTGATTTAAAACCAATTCAGGGTTATGTACATCGCTTAACGTGTATAAACAAATAACAACATCAAACTGGGTATCATGCCATTCATAATTTTCCGCCATCTCCGCGATATACGTCGCGTTTTCTGGCATCACACCAGGATATATGCGCCGATATTCATCAATTAAGGGGTCAATATAGGTTACTTTACCTTTCCCAAGGTATTGCGCCACGCACACCGGGCCAGAGCCAATTTCCAAAATCGATATATCATCAGGCATGGATGCAACCAAAGGTTTGAGTAAAGGTAAGTAATAACGCTTGGAAAAAACACGCCGCGCTTTTAAGGCGCTCTCATGCTGCCAAAAGGCAAGCACCCTCTTTTGATAAACTTCCCATAAATGCTTGCTGACAGCAGGATACAATGCTCGATGCTTTTGCACCGACCCACTCACTTGTTGATCAACCACTGTTGGACTTGTCATGGAGTGGGAATCCTAAACAACTGATGAAAAATTAACACCTGCTTTTTTATGCCCACACATCGACAAACCTGGCTTCCCCATGCATGCTTTGCCGCACCATGAATCAAACCCAGGAACATCAAATGCCAACCTCTGAACAACAGTTGATAGCTATCGTTCAACATGCTCGTGATTTGGCAGCCAAGGGACAAAGCAGAATGGTTTGCTCTTGTGCAGTGGTGCAGTCATCTCATGGCTTGAGCATCGATTGTCACTCACTTTGGAGTCCCATGATTTGGGCAAGTTTAGCTGCTGAAGGCATCACAACCTTGCAACTGATAGGCCTAGAGCAATGTGAGCAATGCCCCAAACCATGCTCAAAGGATGACATCGAACACCTTGAGAACGATTTTCAAAGCTTAAGCCAAGCGATGCCCAACCAACTGCGCATTGAAAAACTTTCAGAAAAAACGCAAGAAAGCCCAGAAGCAGAGAACGAAGAAAAGAAAACATCTGCACAAGAAGAACCTGCAAGACGCGCTTTCTTTCGCAATGTCATCCCTTCCCTAGCCAAACATGCAACAGAAACACTTCATGAAAGTATGGCTAGCCAAGGCACAAGTGTTCATCAGCAAATCGATGCGGATAAGAGGCTTCTCCCTATTGAAAATAAGTTGTTCCTTCATGCCTTAGAAAAGTTGCAAATCAATCATACACCAGTGCCTTGCATGGATAGTATGCCGATTGGAAGCATCCAGGCCGAGCAAACATGCACAGCTTGCGGCGATTGTGTAAACATTTGCCCAAGCCATGCTCTTAGTTTGAGAAACTTTGGACGCAATCAAATATTGGAGTTTCAAGCCAATGCCTGTATTGCGTGTGAAAAGTGTTTGGATACTTGCCTGGAAGGGGCTATTCAAATGTTACCCAGCATCAGTCTGCCCGCATTGCTCTTGGACAAACCACGACCTTTGGTTATGGTGTATGCGAATAAAGATTAGCTTTATGATTTAA
>CAZLES010000118.1:0-3051 GCA_964558615.1 uncultured Zetaproteobacteria bacterium | reverse complement strand
CGTTTATGGATATTTATGATAAAATGTGTTTTACCGTATCATCAGCGGGTGGTCGCCGTGGCGCGCAAATGGGTACATTTGATATTTCACACCCTGATGTTACCGATTTTATCAAAGCCAAGCGCGAAGATGGCCGCCTGCGCCAGTTTAACCTGTCTTGTCTGATTACTCGTGATTTTATGCAAGCGGTCAAGGATGATGCGGATTGGGATTTGGTGTTTCCCGCGACCAAGGATGAGTTGGAAGATGATAACATCCGCATCGTATTCAAGCAGATTGCCAATCCGCCAGAACATGCCAAAAAGGATGATCGGGGCTTTACGGCTTGCCGTGTGTACAAAACCATCAAGGCGCGTCGTTTGTGGGATGTGATTATGTCTTCCACCTATGATTATGCAGAGCCAGGCTTTATCCTGATTGATGAAGTGAACGACATGAACAACAACTGGTTTTGCGAAGATATTCGCGCGACCAATCCATGTGGCGAACAACCGCTTCCACCTTATGGCGCGTGCTTGTTGGGCTCAGTGAATTTAACCAAGTTCGTGCGCAACCCCTTTACGGAAGATGCTTATTTTGACTGGGATATGTATAGAGAAGTGGTGGCTGTGTTTACACGCATGCTGGATAATGTGGTGGACATCAACGGCTTGCCGCTGGAAAAACAACGCCAGGAAATTTTTGAAAAACGTCGTCATGGCATGGGTTTTCTGGGTCTTGGCAGTACCCTCACCATGTTGCGCACCAAATATGGCTCGGATGCGTCTTTGGAGTTTACCGAAAAAGTAGCATATGAAATGGCCAGAACAGGCTATGAAGTTGGCTTGCAGTTAGCAGAAGAAAAAGGGCCTGCGCCAATCATGGAGCAGGATTTTGAAATCACTGCGGATATGTTGCACAAGCGCCCTGAACTGGCCAGAGATGGTATCAAGCTTGGAGATAAGTTGAAAGGCAAGGTGCTATGGGCGAAGTATTCAAAATACATGCAAAAGTTCGCGCAATCGGGCGATCAGGACTTGTTGGATGCGTTAGAAGAGGTGGGCTGCCGTTTTACCCATCATTCATCCATTGCGCCAACGGGCACGATTTCATTATCGCTTGCCAATAACGCATCCAATGGTATTGAGCCATCCTTTGCCCATCATTATTCACGCAATGTGATTCGTGAAGGCAAGAAAACCAAAGAAAAAGTAGATGTATTTTCTTATGAACTATTGGCATATCGGGAAATGATCAATCCAGATGCTATGCCGTTTTCAGAAGATGAAGCAACTAAGCTTCCTGATTATTTTATCTCAGCAGATGCTGTAACACCAACACAGCATGTGGATATTCAGGCTGCGGCACAAACCTGGGTGGACTCATCCATTTCCAAAACGGCTAATGTGCCCACGGATTTCCCGTATGAAGATTTTAAGGATATTTATATGTATGCTTTTGAGAAGGGTTTGAAGGGGTGCACCACCTTCCGCTTTAACCCGGAAGTATTTCAGGGTGTGCTGGTCAAAGAAGAAGATTTGGAAAACACGGTTTACAGATTTACGTTGGAAGATGGCACAGTGGTGGAAGCCAAAGGCAATGAAGAAGTTGAATATGATGGTGAAACACATACCGCGGCGAATTTGTTTGATGCGTTGAAAGAAGGATATTACGGTAAGTTTTAGTGAGGCACACGTTTAAGCATCATATTCAATGGGCGGAATTGAAGTTTCCACCCATCAATCTGTGGGTGATGGCATCACTGGCAGACAAGCAAGGCGCATTGCAAAAAAATGCTGCCCACATACACCAGAGGCAACACCTGGGGCACGCGGTAGTTGGTCATCAAACCCGTTGCAAAACATCAAAGACGTTGCATAAATTACATCGCAGGCTGGAGTCCTTGTTGGCCGTGCGTGGAGGAAAGGTATGAGCATTAAAATTGAAAAGAAAATTACGGCCTATGAAGTGGCCAAGTCCGAAGACGAGGTTAAAAAGGAAAGCAATGTGACACCTATCGCGCCTTTGCTTGAGCGTGATGAGGTGCTGGTGGGGCAAACCTATAAAATCAAAACGCCACATTCCGAACATGCCATGTATATTACCATCAATGATGTGATAGTGAATCAGGGTGAAGAAAGTGAGCATCGCCGCCCGTTTGAAATTTTTATCAACACCAAAAACATGGAACATTTCATGTGGATTGTGACCTTGACGCGCGTGATTTCTGCTATTTTCCGCAAAGGTGGCGACATCACTTTCCTGGTTGAAGAGCTGAAAGCAGTATTCGATCCTAGAGGTGGTTACTACAAAAAAGGCGGTAAATATATGCCATCCATTGTCGCTGAAATTGGCGAAGTGATTCAAAAGCATTTGGTGTCGATTGGCATGATGGAAGGGCAATTGCAAACTGAAGAACTGATTGCTAAACGCAAGGAAGCAGAAGAAAAGCTTGGTGCTGATGCCGCGGCCAAAGGTCAGCAATGTGATAAGTGCGGTGCTATGGCTGTGGTTCGCTTAGACAACTGCAACTGCTGCCTGGAGTGTGGCGATTCTAAATGCGGCTGATAGCATTCCTTATGTGATTCAAGGTCGCTTAGGCGGCCTTTTTATTCATGATAAAAAGAGAGAGACATGGCAGAAACAGCAGACGAATTAACCATTGATTATGAAGAGGGTGGTATTTTAACCACCAAACAAACGGATAAAGTAATTCTAAGTAAGGGTGCTTGGGTAACGATTTTATTCAAGTATCAAACTTGGGATAAAGCCAAGCAGGCATACAGCGAAGATAAATACACCATTCGCCGTTTTCAAAAACGTGATGGTCAATATGTGCCGCGTTCAAAATTCAATATCACCAATGCCAAGCAAGCCAAGCTGATTGTGGATACTTTGCAAGATTGGATGAAATAAGGTTTGAGCATGGATATGGTACAACGCTTCAAAGGTTTATCCGACCCTGTGCGGCTTCGTATATTTCATATATTGGCCGCCAAAGGAGAACTGTGCGTCTGCCATTTAACAGAAGGGTTAAGTTTGCCGCAAAGCACAGTATCCAGGCATTTGAGC
>CAZLES010000117.1:0-3058 GCA_964558615.1 uncultured Zetaproteobacteria bacterium | reverse complement strand
ACCTGATGAAAAGGCGCATACCATGCTCCAAGCACAAACGCGCCACCCGTCAACAATACAAACCCAATCAGCAAAGTGA
Source organism: uncultured Zetaproteobacteria bacterium (assembly GCA_964558615.1). Taxonomy (GTDB): domain Bacteria; phylum Pseudomonadota; class Zetaproteobacteria; order Mariprofundales; family Mariprofundaceae; genus Ghiorsea. Next base: position 2,979 of record CAZLES010000117.1, on the reverse strand, counting down.
GGTAACGGACATTAAAATTACGCGCAGGCCCCGAACTTTGCGCGTCCATAATCACAATTTGCCTAGGCTTTAACCAAAAAGACATGGCTTCAACCTTAAGGCCAATGGGCATTGATGCTCAAGCCTGTCGTTTCATCCAGGCCAAACATCACATTGGCATTCTGCACAGCCTGCCCGGATGCGCCTTTGAGCAAGTTATCAATGCAGCTCACAACCACAGCTTCCGTTTCAGTCAACACTACCACTCCAATATCACACCGATTACTGCCTTTAACCGCACCCGTTGATGGTAAAACGCCCATAGGCAACACATGCACGAAAGGCTCATCCTGATAAGCGTCCGATAGAATACTGTGCCACTGCTCACTATTTTTCCCTGTTAAATGAATGGTGCTCAACATGCCTCTGGTCATCGGAATAATATGCGGTACAAACCGCACATGCACATCTTGCCCAGAATAAGCTTTAGACCACTCTTCCATTTCCCAGGCATGCCTATGTTTGGGCAAGCCATACGCGGCCAGACTTTCATTGATTTCACAATACAATAAACCTGTTTTGGCTGCCCTGCCCGCGCCAGATGTTCCCGATTTGGCATCGATAATAATCGATTGTGTGTCAACAATATTTGCCTTCAATAACGGTAACAAAGGCAACAGTACCGATGTGGGATAACAACCAGGGTTGGCCACAAGCCTTGTTTGCGCCACATCCTTTCTTGCATGTTCGGTTAAACCATAAACACAGTCGCTCAATAATTCAGGATAGGGGTGGGATAAACCGTAAGCTTGTTCATAGTTCTTCATATCGGGATGCCTGAAATCCGCGCTTAAATCCACAACCTTTTTACCCATATCCAAAGCTTTTTTTACACTTTGCGCAGCAGCAGCATGCGGTAGTGCCGTAAACACAAGTTGCACGTCATCAGGTATTGCATCATCAGCTTTAGCAAGCGTCATATCCGCGCTTTGACTGGCAATCCCCGGCAACACTTCAGATACCCTTTTCCCAGCCTGACTAAAAGCAGCCAAATGCTGAATATCAAAACAAGGGTGCGCATCAAGCAGCCGAATCAACTCCGCTCCTGTGTATCCCGTTGCACCAAGAATCGCGACTGCAATACTCATGTTCGTTCTCCCTTCCAAATCAACAGGGCAAACTTAGCATGCCCAACTATAAATTTCACCACTTACCCATATGTTACAAACAAAAAAGGGAGAGCACATGCTCTCCCTTGAAATCGTTGAACCAAAAACAGATTAACGTTTTGAGAACTGCGGCGCGCGGCGTGCTTTTTTCAAGCCATATTTCTTACGCTCTACAACACGCGCGTCACGTGTTAAAAATCCTTTCTCTTTCAATTGAGGGCGAAGGCCACCATCATACTCCAGTAAAGCGCGGGCAATGCCATGACGAATCGCGCCAGCCTGGCCTGAAACACCACCACCATGCACATTCACACGAATATCCAAACGGTCAGCCAGGCCAACCAGTGTAAGCGGGCGAAGCGCTTCCTGGCGAATGATTTCAATCGGAAAATAATTTTCCACATCGCGACCATTAATGCTAATTTGACCACTACCAGGTTTAATCATTACACGAGCAATACTACGCTTACGTCGTCCTGTCCCGCGATACATATCATTTGCCATTGTTTTTTACCTTATCCAATCAATTAATCTTAAGCTCTTGTGGAGCTTGTGCTGCGTGCGGATGATCTGCGCCTGCATACACTTTCAATTTAAGTAGCTGTTTGCGACCCAACGGCCCTTTAGGCATCATACCTTTTACTGCCAACTCAATGATGCGCTCTGGAAAACGCTCACGTTGCTTTTCCAGAGTGATTTCATGTAAACCACCAGGATAGCGGCTATGACGGTAGTATTTCTTTTGCATTTCCTTATTACCCGTCACTTTAACTTTCTCCGCATTGATAACAATCACATGATCACCACAATCCGCGTGAGGGGTAAACATGGGGTTATGTTTGCCACGTAAAATACGAGCCACTTCCGTTGATAGACGACCAAGAACAACATCCTCAGCATCTACAATATACCATTTACGTTCAATATCGCCAGGGCGAACAGTCCAAGTAGACATGTCTGATACTCCAAAAATCCAATCCAAACAGACTGAAAAACTTCTTCCCATATCGGCCAAAGCTCAACACCCTGCCGCCGAATGGGCTGCGCATTGTAGGAAACCATTTCCCAATGTCAAACACCTTATGTGCTACCCTAAGCCTTGGTGATTTTATTTTTTGATAGTAAGCTGCGCCGCCGTAAATTCAAAAACAAAAGCCATGCCTATGGAGGACACAACGATGACACAAGATGAAATGAAAGAAGCAGTTGCCCAAGCTGCCCTGCAATATGTTGTCAAAGATTCTATCATTGGCGTAGGCACGGGTTCAACAGCCAATAAATTTATTGATGCGCTTGCCGCCATGAAAGATAGCATCAAGGGTACGGTGGCAAGCTCAGAAGCCACCGCCGAGCGTTTGCGCGGGCATGGTATCTCAGTTTTTGAGTTGAATGATGCGCTTACTCAAGTCAACAAGCTATCTGTATATATTGATGGCGCAGATGAGTTTGACCCACAAAAAAATCTTACCAAAGGTGGCGGCGGCGCTTTAACACGCGAAAAAATCGTGGCTGCGGCATCCGAAAAGTTTATTTGTATCGTCGATGAGAGTAAACAGGTTGACTATCTTGGCGCGTTCCCACTTCCTGTCGAAGTGATTCCCATGGCAGAAGCTTTGGTGATGCAGGTAGCCAAAGATATAGGCGGTAATCCACAAGTACGTGATGGCTTTATCACCGACAACGGCAATATCATCATTGATGTGCATGGCCTTGTGATTAAAAATGCTCGCCAGCTTGAAGATGATTTGAATGAAGTGCCGGGCGTGGTGACCAATGGTATATTCTCGCATCAAGGTGCGGATGTGGTGTTGATGGCAACGCCAGAGGGTGT
>CAZLES010000116.1:0-3061 GCA_964558615.1 uncultured Zetaproteobacteria bacterium | reverse complement strand
CTCAGCCGCCACCAATCATGTGGACAATTTCTATCCTATCATTTTCTTGCAGTTTTGTTTCTGCATATGCGCTCTTGGAAACCACTTCCATATTCCGCTCCACAGCTAACATACGCGATTCCAAACTTAGCTCAATAATTAAGCTTGCCACGTTTTTTGCGGCCACATCTCTTATTTCACCATTAAGCAGGATTTTCACAAATCTTAACCTTTTTTTGCTGTTTTCTATCAAAATAGTGCAAAAAAATATCAAAACCTATTCAATCTTGATATTATTATTTGACCCAATTTTCTTTTCTGCATACTATCAGCCGCATGTTAGCAGCTTCTTCAGATAATGTGGAAGGTTTGGATATGGGCAAGCGTGACTCAACGCCCCCAAGCGCCCCCAAACCGCACGTTTGGCTAGGTGTAAAATCAGGCCTAGCCGAAGCCAAAAAAGCCATTGAACACAAAAATCTTGCCCTTGCAGAGCAACTTCTTCGAGAAGTTTTAGAGTTCGCGCCAGCAGAACCTGAGCCTTGGCATATCCTTGCTGCCGTCCTAAATCGCAAAGGGGAGGTCGATGAAGCTCGCCAATGCCTGAAACGCACCCTGAAAATTCAGAATACAAACATTGAATTGCAATCTGATCTGCCTGTATCCAAACGCATGGCCAAGCTGTTGTGGCAGCAGCATGAACATGCGGCAGCGCTCAACATGCTGGCTGAGTTGCTCCTGGCATCACCCGATGATCAAGAGCTTCAAACCCTGCAACAAACATGGACAAAGGCCTTATGAGCAATCTGCACATTCAAGTCATTCACGGACCGAACCTCAATATGCTGGGCACAAGAGAGCCTAGGCATTATGGCAGGCAAACGCTGGCCGACATTCATGATGAATTGATACAACTGGGCGACAAGCTTGGGGTTCGCGTAACATCCTTCCAGAGCAACCATGAAGGTGAAATTGTTGATAAAATCCAGCATTTGGATGCCGACGCGCTGATTATCAACCCTGCTGCATATACCCACACAAGTGTGGCCATTCGTGATGCTTTATTGGCTGTGCAAGTGCCTTTTGTGGAAGTACATTTATCCAACATTCATAAACGCGAAGATTTCAGGCATAAATCCATGATGGTAGATATGGCGCTGGGTGTGGTTGCGGGCTTTGGTTCACAATCCTATATCCTTGCCTTGCGCGGTTTGCATCACCATTTAACCCGCATCAAAAAATAACCCTCTCAAGGAGCATATATGAATATTTCAGAAATCCGAAAACTTATCCGCCTGGTGCAGCAAAGCGATGTCACGGAAATTGAAGTGACTGAAGGCGAAAGCACTGTGCGCATTTCCCGCCAGGGTATGGTGGCAACAACGATAGCAGCTCCTCAGCAGACCGTTATGCAAGCCGCACCGGCGGTAGCACCTGTCACAACGGGTGAAAATACTGAGCCTGCATCTGCAGATGACGCACCAGATGAGCATGTGGTGTCCTCTCCCATGGTCGGCACATTCTACGCCGCGGCTTCCCCTGATGATGACCCCTTTGTTTCCATTGGTTCAACCGTAAAAAAAGGTGATGTACTTTGTATCATTGAAGCCATGAAACTGATGAATGAAATTGAAGCGGAATATGATGGTATCGTTGAAAAAATCTTGGTAAAAAATGCAGAGCCTGTGGAGTATGGCCAGCCTTTATTTATCATCACCCCAGCATAATAGGCATACACGATGTTTCATAAAGTATTGATTGCCAACCGTGGCGAAATTGCCGTTCGTATCATTCGCGCTTGCAAGGAAATGGGCATTGAAACTGTTGCCGTGTATTCCGAGGCAGACAAGGAAGCCATGCACGCCCGCCTTGCGGATGAATCGGTGTGTATTGGGCCTGCTGCCAGCGCCCAATCTTATCTCAACATACCCGCTATCATGGCTGCGGCATCCTTAACGGATGTTGAGGCGATTCACCCTGGTTATGGCTTCTTAGCGGAAAATGCCGAATTTGCTGAAATTGTGATTGAATCGGGCTACACATGGATTGGCCCCACACCTGAATCCATGCGTATTATGGGTGATAAAGTCAAAGCCAAGCAACGCATGACCGAAGCAGGCGTACCACTTGTATATGGTTCGCCAGGTGCTGTGCGCACTGTGGAAGAAGCTAAAGAAGTTGCCAAGAAATGTGGTTTCCCTTTGATTATCAAAGCTGCCGCTGGTGGTGGTGGGCGCGGCATGAAAATTGTTCGCTCTGAGCCATCTCTTCCATCATCATTTAGCGTTTGCCAATCTGAGGCAGGCGCTGTTTTTGGTGATGACACTGTATTTATCGAGCAATTTTTAGAAGAGCCTCGCCATATTGAAGTTCAAGTGTTGGGTGATAGCCATGGTAATATCGTGCATTTATTTGAGCGTGAATGCTCTATCCAGCGCAACAATCAAAAAGTCTTAGAAGAAGCGCCCAGCCCATCGCTTAGCGAGGAAACACGCCAAGCGATTTGTGAAGCAGGTGTGGCTGCGGCTAAAGCTGTGAACTATGAAGGTGCAGGTACGATTGAGTTTTTGCTCAACCCTGATCAATCTTTTTACTTTATGGAAATGAACACCCGTATTCAGGTGGAGCATCCTGTCACTGAAATGGTCACAGGTGTGGATTTGATTGAATGGCAGCTTCGCGTTGCGGCGGGTGAAAAGCTTGCTTTCCAACAAAAAGATTTGAAAATCAAAGGGCATGCCATTGAGTGCCGTATCAATGCTGAACACCCATTCAAGTTTACGCCATCTCCGGGTAAAATTGATTTGTATCATGCGCCGGGTGGGCGAAGTGTTCGCGTGGACTCTGCTGTGTATTCAGGCTACAGCATTCCGCCACATTATGATTCTATGATTGCCAAAATCATTACTCATGCGCGCACACGCGAAAAATGTATTCGCCGTATGCAGCGTGCCATTGATGAGCTTGCGATTATCGGCATCACCACCAATCAAGAGCTGCATAAACGCTTGCTTGCCAACCCTGGCTTCCAAGCTGCTGATTTTAATATTCATTTCTTGGAGCGCTGGCTTAAACAGATGAT
>CAZLES010000115.1:0-3093 GCA_964558615.1 uncultured Zetaproteobacteria bacterium | reverse complement strand
CAGTATATTGAGCACGAAAAGCTGGTGCGTAATATTGCGTAGCGCTCTTGAGCCAAATCAACCATACCTTTTCACCAAACAATCGCATGAACAAACGCTTGAGATTACAGCCCCTGTAACCTCGGTTTGTTTATTGTCTAAAAATAAAAGGTGTATAATCAAATGAGCAAAAAGAAACGTGATAAAAAGAAACTAAAAAAACTACTGGACAGAATGAGCAACCCGAAAAAGGTGCTAAGTTCGCCCAAAGTGATTTCAGGTAAAAAGCTGCTCAGGCTAAGTTATGAAATGGGGCAATATCCCTACCCTGAAAAAATGGGGCTGGAAGAATATGAAGCTGAAAAACACTTGCTGCAAATTGAGCTTTTGAAGGTTCAGGCGTGGGTAAAAGAAACAGGGCAACGTATTGTTAGTATTTTTGAAGGCAGGGATGCTGCGGGCAAAGGTGGTACTATCAAGCGATTCAATGAACATTTAAACCCTAGGGCAGCGCATGTGGTTGCCCTTGAAAAACCCAATGAACGTGAACAGGGACAATGGTATTATCAACGATATATCCAGCACCTGCCCACCAAGGGTGAAATGGTCTTCCTGGATCGCTCTTGGTATAACCGTGCGGGTGTAGAGCGTGTCATGGGTTTTTGTACTGATGAAGAATATCTCGAGTTTTTACGACAAACCCCTCAACTTGAACGTATGCTCGTCAATGCTGGTCTGTATATGTTCAAATACTGGTTCTCTGTAAGCCGGCATGAGCAGTTGCGCAGGTTCCATTCTCGCGCGCATGATCCGCTCAAGCAATGGAAGCTAAGCCCGATTGATATTCAATCTCTGGATAAATGGGAAGACTACACCAAAGCCAAACAAGCCATGTTTTTCTACACCAGCACAGCAGACGCACCGTGGACAGTGGTGAAATCGGATGACAAAAAGCGTGCGCGTATCAACTGCATGCGTCACTTTTTGCATAGTCTTGATTATCCAGGCAAGGACGAAGCTGTGGCCTGCGCTCCAGACCCTAAAATTGTAGGCAGTGTGCACAGAAAGCTCGATTACTCCAATAAGAAACACGCAGAATAAAAAACAGTCATTGTGCCCTTGTTTTTAAGGGCGCAACTTCCTGTGAGGATACTATGGACAAACAAGAACAAACCATTCAAGAAGCTTTGGATAAAGCCATCAAAAAAGCTGATAAGGCTGCTGCAAAGGCAGCCAAGGCGGCTAAAAAAGCCAAGAAGGCAGCCAAAAAAGTAAAGAAAACTGAAAAGCGCATGAATAAAACAGCTGCCAAGGTGGAAAAGCAGCATACGTTGACTAAACGGCACTTGAAAAAGTATGATACCAAAAAAGCAAAAAAAGCTGCCCAAAAGAAAAAAGTGCAAAAAAAGGTGCGTGAAAAAGCAGCAGCAAAATAAAGAGGTGCCTGGTTGAGCATACATACTGGCAAACATATTGCCGCTGTGGATATGGGAACCAACTCATTCCACATGATTATCGCAAGAGCCGAAGCGCATGGCGCATTCCACATTGTCGATAGGATGAAGCATTGGGTTCGCCTTGGCGATGGCGTGGACAAACGCGGTCGCTTAGATGCTGATGCTATCAATCGCATGGTAGAAAGCCTGAAATTCTTCAAACAATTGGCGGAAAGCTATGATGCGGAAATGCATTGTATTGCCACATCAGCCATGCGCGATGCCCCCAATCGCAATGCTATTGCCAAGCGTATCCGTCAGGAGCTTGGGCTGGTTGTTGAAATTGTGGGGGGCGCTGAAGAAGCGCGACTGGTCTTTCAAGGTGTGCGCTCGGAAGGTTATATCCGGGAAGAACCTGCATATGTGATAGATATTGGTGGCGGCAGCACGGAAGTGATTGTGGGCAACACGGATGGTGTTTTGGCCGCGGAAAGCCTGGATATGGGCGCGCGCAGATATTCGCGCATGTTTTTCGCCACAGGCAACTATACTTCCCGCCAAATCGAGCGCTGTCACCAGGCCGCAGCCAGCAAAATCCAGTCAGTCGCTTCTGCTTTCAAACCTTTTGATGTCCATGCCGTTTATGGTACATCGGGCAGCATACGCTCTTTGGCCATGATAACGGCTTTATACTGTAACCGTGATGATGCCACACATCTCACGCTCAAAGACTTGAAAACAAGCCGTGCTGCGCTGATTGCATCCGTCAAAGATGAGACATTACCTGACAACATTGAAAAAGAACGGCAAACCACCTTGGTTGCAGCCAGCATTATCTTAGAAGAAGTGATGGCAGCGCTGCATATCAAGTCTTTGCGTGTTTGCCCCAGCGCTTTGCGTGAAGGTATTGTGTTTGACCGTATTGCCTCAGCAGGCCGCCTGCCCGCGCGACCCATTCGTGCCGCAAGCAAAGCCATGGCAAAACGCTTTCAGCTTGACCGCGCGCAAATCAGGCGCGTCACACATACCGCGGAAATCATTTTCAAGGCTTACAAACAACAACTCAATCTCCATGAAGAAGCTTATCGACTACTGATAGCGGCTTGCCAACTGCATGAAATAGGCCTGACCATCAATCATAAAAAAATCCATTTGCATGGCAGCTACATGATTGCCAATTCCAATCTCACAGGCGTCACCCAGCGTCAACAACAAATCTTAGCTGCCATGATTCGCTTTCATCGCAAAGCAAGGCCAAACGCCAAACATGCCATGCTCAAGAATATGCGCTCTCAAGACATACACACCACCATAAGCTTGGCTGCTATCTTGCGCCTTGCAGCAGCGCTCAACCGCACCAAAGATGGTGAAGCCGCATCACCTACAATCACAGAGAAGAAAAAGGCATGGCATTGGGATTTTCAGGCGGAATGGTATGATAGCCATGAGGTATGCATTTGGAATGCCAATCAGGAAAAACGCCCATTAACCAAGCTTTTGGGCAAAAACATCCAATTCAAACGCACATAAAAAGCCACCCCAATGACTGGAGTGGCTTGTTCAAACCCGTATGGTTTGTCTGAGAGGTCTTGAATAACCTGTTAGTACTCGCGGCGTTGACGAGCGCGGATACGACGAAGACGCTTCATAAGACGCTTGCGTGCAGCAGCTTCTTTAC
>CAZLES010000114.1:0-3115 GCA_964558615.1 uncultured Zetaproteobacteria bacterium | reverse complement strand
GCGCCCAAATTCAAAAATGTTTTGCCACCAAATGTAATCGCTCCTCTAGCAATGCCTACAGCCAATCCCGCACCTGTTGCAAGCGGATTGCTGGCAACAGAATTAATGCTTACACCAGAATTATTGGGAAATGATGTGCCGCCAAATGTGGTTGAGCCGCTACCTGTAAAATCGCTCGCACTTTTCCATTCAATACCAAATTGCTCGCCTACACCCTCAGATACTTCCACAATCAGCGCTTCCACCAAAACCTGCAGCCTGCGCACATCAAGCTTATCAATAATGGCATTCACTGCATTCATATCACTGGGATCGGCTGTTATTAAAAGTCCATTCGTAGCAGGATCTGCAACAATTTTAATATCGCCTGTAAACAAAGCTTTACCCGCCGCACCTGGCTTGGTGGCAGTTGCACCACCCACAAGCTCGGTCAACACCTTGGCCACATCCACAGCATTGGCATGTTTCAGATAACGTACTTGCAACCTGCCTGAATCAGGCTTGGGCTGCACATCCAGCTTTTTCACCAATGCTGCCACTTCATTGATCATTTGCGGCGCAGCCACAACAATCAAAATATTGCCTGGCTGATGCGCTAATGCTTTGACCGCATTAGGAGAGCCTGGGCCTGTTTTGGTGTAAAGCCCTGTCAGCGTTTTCGCCAGTTTATCAGCAGATGCGTGTTGTAGCGGGAACATTTGCACACCCACAGCGTCTTGCCTATCCACAAGCTGCAATACTTTTTGAATCCTGCGAATATTGCTGGCTGAATCCGTAAGCAGCAGCATATTGCCTCTAGGATATGCCACCAAATGACTATTGGGTGAAATCAAAGGGCGAAGCAAAGCCACCAATTGTTGCGCGTCCGCATATTTCAGCCTAAGCACTTGCGTCATCACTTCATCATTATTTGGTGCTTTCCCTGCCTCACGAACAGTCACTGCTTTTTGTTTGCCTTCCGCGCGCGGCACAATTTTAGTTACTGAACCACTATCGACCGCGGCAAAGCCATTCACTTCCAGCACGGAAAGAAACACATCATAAGCTTCATCCTCGGAAATCGGTGTAGGCGAGACAATGGTGACGCTACCTTTCACCCGATTATCCACGAGAAAGTTTTTACCCGAAAAGCTTGAAACAAACTCGATAAACGCCCGAATATCCGCGTTCTTGAAGTTCATGGTTACACCTTCCGCCCATGCCGTAGTGCTGCTCATCAACAGCGCGATCAACATCCATACCCTTGTTTTAACCAACATTTGCATACCTGTCCTTTGATATTTACCGGATAACATAGCTTATTTGCTGCAATCTTCCATTACGCTCGATTTCAACATCAATAAATGTCGCGCTTTGCAGCTCCCGATACATGCGCATGGCTTGCTCAGCACCGGTTACCGATTCACCATTCACCTTTTTGATAATATCGCCATTTTTTAAGCCAATTTCATCATAGAGTGAACCTTTCACAATCTCACTAATCATGAAGCCATCAGGCTTTTTATTGGTGAAATGTGGGCTAACTCGTGCCTGACTAAGCAGCGTAGAGAAATTACGCATCTGCGCATTCAATTTACTGCGATTGATTTTTCTGTTGATGGTATTAGGCATGGCCACACGTGGCGCCGCTGCCGCCTTTTTGGGCGCTGTAACCCTTGGCGCTTGCGCGATGGGTTTACCCGCTTCTATGCTGATGCGCTCGCGTTTACCATGGTTATTCACAACAATTCCCGTGGCAGCCACTTCTTCCAGGGTAACATGTGGCTGAATCTCTTCATGCAAAAAGAAGACTTCCTGCTTGCGTGAACTTTGCACGCTCACCATGGCAGCCGACTTTTCACCCGCCACAACTGTACCTATCAATTTGATATTCAGGCGACTTTCCACAACAGGCTTGTCTTCTTTCTGCGGCTGTGTAACCGCTTGTTGACTTGCCACTTGACCAAACAATGGGGTTTGCCGCAAAAGATTGATATCCACATCTTGTGCCACCGGATGAACTTGCTCGTTCGTCTGCGCAGAAAGCAACGCGCCATGCTCCGAGTTTGTCCACCAACCGCTGACAAGCCATGCCGCAAGCACCACAAGGCCAATTTCCAGCCAACGTGGCACCCATACCCATAATCTTGAAGCCCGCATACTCATCACCATGCGTATAACACCCCAAAACCAAGCGTTTGCCAACGATTATATGGCCAAAAGCTCCCATCAGCCAATGTTTCACCACCCAATTCCTGATACTGATAATCCAAAGTCAGATTCAGGCCAGATACACCAACTTCAGACTTTGGTATATGCCAGCGAAAATGAACACCTGTTTGATAACCTGTTTTTTTGCTGAATGGCGCGGCAAAAAGAGGGTTGGTCACATCCACTTGAAGCGGCATGCCAACATCCAGCCGTGCTTCTAATTGCTGCACATTACCCCCTGTGCCCACAAAGGATACACCCACCCAACGACTTGTAATGCTTTCAACAACGGGTTCACCAGCCACGGTAACCACCGCGCCATTCACGATAAAATTCTTCCGTGACTGCTCTTGCTTGCGCTGAGAAAGCCACAAGCCCAACCGACCATGCCGCATCACTTCTTTTTGTACATCCAAACGAACATCCAGTTGCCTGACTTTCAAATCATTGGTTTGCTTGACGCTCCAACTCTCCGTGGCATCCGCTGTTGAATCCATATATGTAGCCAGAATACCCGCAAACCAATCACTGTCTCTGTCTGTGGTCAGCTGGAGTTGAAGCAAAGCCGCGCTACCTGTTGCCTTGGAAGGTAAAAAAGAAGCTTGTGCGGCTGTAATGCTCGCATCTTTGGCAAACTCCTGATACTGCCAGCGTACAGCATCTGCCTGTATATCCAGCTCTATGGCTTGCGCGGGTATGCTCAGGCCGCAAAACAAGAATAATGCTACGCTTTTATACATGTGAACCATGCCTCAATTCAACCACGCGCTTGAGTATATGACCACATTTTTAACATTAGGATCTGTTAACACTAATTCTGCTGGCGTCGATTCGGCCATTTTTTCGTTCCCGCAAGGCTTTGCAAGCAAAGTATGCTTGTTGCACATAAGCTTGTGATAACACAGCAGGACGGAAAAATGGCCAA
>CAZLES010000113.1:0-3142 GCA_964558615.1 uncultured Zetaproteobacteria bacterium | reverse complement strand
TCTCGATGCTCTAAATAAAGCCGATAGCGCGCGTAAACAGCAGCAACCCGAGCAGACAACAGCGCCACGCCCTACACCGCAAACCAAAGCAAAGCCATCATGGATTTGGGGGCTTCTTGCATTGCTGGGCATCATCATCGCTGTCACCTTTTGGTGGCTAAACCAAGAGCAGGAAAACATCCGCAAGTTATTCACATCCCAACCAACACCTATCATACAACCCTCAAAGACCAAACCAACAGAGCCTGTTATTTCACAACATGCAGACACCATTGCCACAGTTAAACATACGCCCAAAGCTGTGCCTGCCACAATGCCTACACATGCTGCTGCGCAACACACAACAACAACCATAACGCAACAACCCCAAGCTATCCCGCATATTTTAGATTTGGATACAGCCATACAAAATAAACTTCCAAGCATCGCTATCACCGCTCATGTGTACAGCGCAGATACCAAAAAACGGATGGTGATGATCAACAACCATGTGTTGCATGAGGGCGAGGCCATTGCTGATGGTTTAACCCTGAAAAGCATTGATAATCAGGGGGTAACCTTAACCTTGGATGGTACACCGTTTACCATGAAAACCAAAGATACTTGGCCGCCCTACTGAGCAAAACTGAGCGATGCAACTAGCGGGTAAAAGTGCCTCGAATGTAAGAAAAGCTGCTACCAAGCGACTATTCACCATATGGATAAGACAACGTGATAATGCTGTCATATTTGGCTTTTAAGGTTTGCACACTACACAGACAAAGGATCACAAAACATGCTTAAGAAAAGTTTACCCCTTATCATCATCGCAGCGCTCACCGCACTGTTTTTTGCCTCTGGCTTACATGAATACTTAAGCTTTGAGCAGTTGCGCGAACATCGCCTAGAGCTCAATGCTTGGGTAGCTGCACAACCTGTTCTTGCGGCTTTGGTCTTTATCCTTGCCTATGTTGTTGTGGTCGCCTTCTCGCTTCCCGGCGGCACGATTATGACGCTGGCTGGCGGCTTTTTATTTGGCGCCATCTGGGGCGGGCTTTATACCGTGGTGGGTGCAACACTGGGTGCAACGGCTATCTTCCTTATCGCTAAAACATCGCTAGGCGATGCGCTACTTGCCAAAGCTGGCAAGTCGATTCAATCCATGAAAGCTGGGTTTCAAGACAATGCCCTAAGTTATATGTTTGTATTGCGCCTTGTGCCTTTGTTTCCCTTCTTTATTGTCAATTTAGCCCCTGCATTTTTGGGTGTACCACTGCGCACTTATGTCATTGCAACTTTCCTCGGCATCATGCCTGCTACATTCGTATTCTCACTGGCAGGCAGTGGCTTGGGCAAAGTCTTTGAACAGGGTGAGAGCTTTTCCATCGCAGGCATTCTAACGCCTGAAATGATGGGCGCGCTGGTGGGTTTGGCTTTATTATCCCTTGTGCCCGTCTTCTACAAAAAACTGAAAGGCAAAGGAACCTCAGCATGAATGCGACAAAACAAACGATTCAAACCGATATTTGTGTAATTGGCGCTGGCTCTGGCGGTTTATCCGTAGCCGCAGGCGCAGTACAAATGGGTGCATCCGTAGTGCTCATTGAAAAAGGTAAAATGGGTGGTGATTGCTTGAACACAGGCTGTGTGCCCTCCAAAGCGATTTTGGCAGCAGGGCATGTGGCGCAAACCATGCGGGATGCACACAACTTTGGTATTGAAGCTATCGAACCCAACGTTGACTGGGAAAAAGTGCATGGTCACATTCATAACGTGATTGCAGAAATTGAGCCCAATGATTCTGTGGAGCGTTTTGAAGGTTTGGGCGTGAATGTTATTCAAGCTGCCGCTGAGTTTGTTGATGAAAATACAGTCAAAGCAGGCGATAGCATGATCAAAGCCAAGTATGTGGTGGTGGCAACGGGTTCATCAGCTTTTGTGCCACCCATTGATGGTGTGAATGATGTGCCCTATTTCACCAACGAAAACATCTTTGACAAAAAAGAGAAGGTGGAGCATTTGATTATTATCGGTGGTGGGCCGATTGGTATTGAGCTTGCCCAAGCACATCGCAGGTTGGGTGCAAAAGTCACCGTGATTGAAGTGATGAAACTCCTTGCCAAAGATGACCCTGATTTAACATCCATTGTCATTGAACATTTAAGCCAAGAAGGTATCAACTTTCATGAAGGCGTGAACAACTTACGCTTTGAGCAACATGAAAATGGTATTCATGCATTCTTTGATGAAGCCACGAGCGATAAAACCCAAGTCTGCGATATTCAAGGCTCACATTTGCTGATTGCCACAGGGCGCAAAGCCAATGTGAAGGGTTTGAACCTTGAAGCTGCAGGCATCGCTTATACGCCGCGAGGCATTGAAGTGGATAGCCGCCTGCGTTCATCAAATAAACGTGTGTTTGCCATTGGTGATGTGGCTGGCCCTTATCAATTTACGCATATGGCGGCATACCAAGCAGGCATTATTATCCGCAATATGTTGTTCAAACTGCCTGCCAAAGTGGATTATTCTGCTGTGCCTTGGGTGACTTATACTGACCCTGAACTTGCGCATGTGGGCATCACCGAAGCCGATGCCAAAGCGCAAGGCAAAGAAGTGCGAATTTTGAAATGGAGCTTTGAAGAGAATGATAGAGCGCAAGCTGAGCAACGCACCGAAGGCTTGGTGAAAGTGGTGGTCACGCCTAAAGGCTTGATTTTAGGCGCAAGCATTGTTGGCTTGCATGCGGGTGAACTTATTCAACCTTGGATTCTTGCCATTTCACAAAAGATGAAGATTGGTGCTATGGCATCTGCGATTGCCCCATATCCCACGCTGGCTGAAGTGAACAAACGTATTGCAGGCAGCTTTTACACTAAAAAACTTTTTTCTGAACAAACGAAAAAAATTGTTCGCTTTTTGATGCGCTGGTTTTA
Source organism: uncultured Zetaproteobacteria bacterium (assembly GCA_964558615.1). Classification (GTDB taxonomy): domain Bacteria; phylum Pseudomonadota; class Zetaproteobacteria; order Mariprofundales; family Mariprofundaceae; genus Ghiorsea. The sequence continues at coordinate 227 of CAZLES010000113.1, read as the reverse complement.
GGTTTGGCTTACAAACCAAGTGTGTGGGGAGGGTTGAGTGTCACAAGCAAAGAAAAATCATGCAGACATCATCGCCAAACTCAAACAATCCATGCGCGTTTCACCCATCCACTCCTCAATAAAGAAGGATGCGCAAAAAAATGAGCCGCCTAAACCTGCGGTTACAACGGTGGCACAAGCCACAACCCAAGATGATAATGCAATTGAGTATCCTTCGCGTGCCCTTT
>CAZLES010000112.1:0-3155 GCA_964558615.1 uncultured Zetaproteobacteria bacterium | reverse complement strand
ACCAAACCAATACAGCCACCGCATGAGCCGCCTGCCTTGGTACAGGCTGTAATTTCCTTGCGTGTGGTCAAACCATCATTAACAATGGCATCCACAATATCTTTTTTACTCACACCATTACAGCCACACACCACAGTGTCATCACTCATGGCTGACGCCAAATCTTCACCCGAGTGCCCTGAATCGCCCAGGCCTGAAGCAGAAAACAGGATGCTTGAACGCAGCTCGGAAACATCTTTGCCATCTTGCATCCACTGGAAGAAAGTAGGGCCGTCCGCGGTATCGCCAAACATGACCACGCCTTTGATTCTATCATCTTCAAGAATCATTTTCTTGTACACGCCACCATGCTTGTCCAGCAATTCAATCGTATCGGCACCTGGGGTACCCATGAAGTCGCCCGCTGAAAACACATCAATACCCGATACTTTCAACTTGGTGGAAACCACAGAACCCGTATATGATTTCAAACCATTGCCCGTGATTTGATATGCCAGCACCTTGGCTTGCTCAAACAGGGGAGCAACAAGGCCGTAAGTGACCCCTCTATGTTCAGCGCACTCACCCACCACATACACCGATGCGTCTGTTACCGTTTGCATATAGTCGTTGACGACAATACCTTTATTGCAAAACAGGCCACACGACTCCGCCAAAGCCTTGTTCGGGCGAATGCCCACAGCCATCACCAACAAATCACAATCCAGTGTTGAGCCATCCTTGAATTTCAGGCCCGTTACACGCTCATCACCTGTAATCTCAGTCGTCAAGGTGGACATTCTAAATTGCATGCCCTGTGCTTCCAGCGCGGTTTTGAGCATATCACCAGCCACACTATCAAGCTGCATGTTCATCAAAGTATCCTGATCATGAATCACCGTAGCTTCCATACCAAGGTTGAGCAACCCTTTGGCCGCTTCCAGACCCAACAGTCCGCCACCAATCACCGCGGCCTTTTTGTATGTTTTTGCCGCTTCAAACATTTTATCGCAATCTTCAATATCACGGAAGGCAATCACACCTTCCTTGTCATGCCCTGGCACAGGAATAATGAACGGGTTTGAACCCGTAGCGATAATTAAATTATCATACTCTGCTGTCGTGCCATCTTCAGCAATAACCAACTTCTTGCCACGCTGAATTTCCGTAACCTTCTTGCCCAGGTGTAAGGTAATGCCGTTATCCGCGTACCATTGCTCATCATTCAGGATAATATCCTCAATGGTGGTATCGCCCGCAAGCACAGGAGACAGCATGATACGATTGTAATTCGGATATTTTTCCGCGCCAAAAATCGTAATCTCAAACATATCAGGATTGGCCTTTAGAATTTCCTCAATGGCACGCACACCAGCCATGCCATTACCAATCATCACCAACTTCTTCTTATCGCTCATCATAACCTCTTTGTTTGGTTGTTCCTTATTAATTACTCCAACTAAGCAAACTGCGTGCCTGGGCAAACATCCGTATTTCCACCATCATCCATATTGACACACTATATTGTGATTAAAATATAGGCATATTATGCTTACTATTTAAGCTCTGTGTGGTGTTGATACGGATAAATATGCCGATAAACCTAAAAATCATTGTGGCACTTGCCTTGCTCAAGCAAGCACAACAATACATTATTTTCACACAGAGGAAACACGTATGGCTGCAACAGGCATTGGCGTTGACCAAAGCAAAATAAACTTATTCTCTTTCACAGGCAAAATGAAAATTCTACATATGTCGTGGTTGGCTTTCTTCATCAGCTTCATGGTGTGGTTCAATTTTGCGCCACTTTTAGCATCGATTCGTGAAACTTTTGGACTATCTGATCAAGAAGTAAAGCTGCTGCTCATATTAAATGTCGCCCTTACCATTCCCGCCCGCATTATGATTGGTATGCTGGTGGATAAGCATGGCCCTAAAATCACCTTTTCTATACTATTGGGATTAGGTGGTATCATCTGCTTTTTGTTTGCGTTTGCTGAAACCTATACACAACTTGCGATATACCGTTTCCTGCTTGGCTTTGTGGGCGCGGGCTTTGTGATTGGTATTCGCCTGGTATCGGAATGGTTTCCGGCCAAACAGGTGGGCACCGCCGAAGGCATTTATGGCGGCTGGGGCAACTTTGGCTCGGCAGGCTCAGCTATCTTATTGCCTTCATTAGCAGCATGGATAGGTGGTGATGATGGCTGGCGCTGGGCTATCGCGACCACTGGCGCCCTTGCTTTAGTGTATTCGGTGATTTTCTATGTATCCGTTAGTAACAACCCTAAAGGAACAACATACTTCCGCCCCAAAAAGGTCGGTGCCATGGAAGTCACCAGCAAGGGTGATTTCCTGTTGTATTGTGTTATGACAGCTCCCCTGTACCTGGCACTTGGCGTATTGGCGTGGAAAATTGGCCCCGCCAACCTCAATATCTTTTCCGCCAGCGTCACATGGGGCATTTATACAGCGCTTTTAGCCTTATACGCGTATCAGGTTTCAAACATTTACAAAGTCAACAAGGGCCTATTTGCCGCCAATGCCAGGCCTGTACCAGAAATTCACCGCTATAAATTTAAACAGGTCGCCGCTCTTAATATTTCATACATGATTACTTTTGGCGCGGAGTTGGCCGTAATTTCTATGTTACCCTTGTTCTTCTTTGACACCTTCAAAGATAGCGCCAACTTATCCATGACCCAAGCAGCCTTGATTGCATCCATATTCGCAGGGCTTAACCTGATTATGCGGCCTATGGGTGGTTACTGGAGCGATAAATATGGTCGTAAACGTGTATTATTAATTACCTTGGTAGGCTCCGCCATAGGTTTTTTCCTCATGGGGCAAATCACAGCGGAATGGTCAGTAGCTGCTGCCGTGGGGGCAATGCTGGTAGCTTCCGTGTTTGTCAACGCGGGCAATGGTGCGGTTTTTGCCGTTGTCCCTCTCATCAAGCGCCGTCTTACAGGTGGTATTGCGGGTAGCACAGGCGCGTTTGGCAATGTAGGCGGTGTTATCTTCCTCACTATTTTATCCTTTGTATCATCCAATACCTTCTTTATTGTTATTGCAAGCTCTGCTTTTTTTGTGTTTTTGCTTGTGTTGCTTCTGCTTGAAGAGCCCAAAGGCTTCATGTATGAAGAAAATGAAGATGGTACAATTGAAAAAAT
>CAZLES010000111.1:0-3194 GCA_964558615.1 uncultured Zetaproteobacteria bacterium | reverse complement strand
GGTATCAAATCAGCCACGGTATCCGTCAAAGGCGAATATGCCTATGGTTTCCTCAAAGCCGAAATTGGCGTACACAGGCTGGTGCGAAAATCCCCTTTTGATTCGGGAAATCGCAGACACACGTCCTTTGCTTCTGTATTCGCATTCCCTGATATTGACAGGGATATTGATATTGAAATCAACCCTGCCGATGTGCGTGTGGATACCTATCGCGCATCAGGTGCTGGTGGGCAGCATGTCAACAAGACGGATTCGGCCGTACGCATGACACATATACCAACAGGTGTGGTGGTGCAATGTCAGAGCGACAGGTCGCAGCATAAAAATCGTGATCATTGCTGGAAAATGCTGAAAGCACGTTTGTATGAACTTGAGCTTGAGAAACAACGCGCTGAAAAACAAGGTCTGGAAGATACCAAAAGCGATATTGGTTGGGGGCACCAAATTCGTTCATATGTTCTTGACGCTTCGCGTATCAAGGATTTACGCACAGGCATGGAAACCAGCAATACCCAGGCTTTTCTGGATGGTGAGATTGACGACTTTATCGCGGCAAAACTTATGGGTATCAGCAAAAGCGGAGCAAATAGCGATGACTGAATCTTTGGATGATATGATTCATGCTGTACAGTCGTTTCATACCGATAACCCTGACTATAAATGTGGTTCTGTGGCCTTGCTTGGTCGCCCAAATGTTGGCAAATCAACCTTAATGAATAACATTATTGGTAACAAGGTTGCCATTGTGACACCCAAGCCGCAAACCACGCGCCACAGGATTCTTGGCATTCATAGTGATAAAAACCAGCAAATCATCTTTGTGGATACACCAGGCATCCATAAAGGCACGCAACAGCTTAACCGAAACATGGTCAAGGTTGCTTATGCTGCGGCTGAAGAAGCGGATGTGTTGTGCATCATGCAAGATGCGTCCAAGCCTCTGGATAAGGGAAGCATGGCTTTGATTGAACGCTTTGCGGATAACAGGCTGGATAAGCCACGCATCCATGTGCTGAATAAAATTGATCGCGCCAATAAAGACAAATTGCTACCACGCCTGCAAGAGGTTCAACAACTCGACCCTAAAGCGGATGCTTATATTCCCATTTCAGCCAAAAAAGGTTCTCAAGTTGAGGCTTTGGTTAAAGAAATAAGTAAATACTTACCCAAGCGCCAACCTATGTATGATCCCGAATGGTTTACCGACCAAAGTCAAAGGCAAATGGCCGCCGAATATGTGCGTGAGCAGGTTTTTCTCAACATGCATCAGGAGGTTCCTTTTCAAACAGCTGTGGATATTGAATCCTTTACTGACTTGGATAATAAAGTGGAAATATCCGCGGTGGTTCTTGTGGGTAGCGAGCGACATAAGCCCATGTTGATTGGCAAGCGTGGCGAGCTGATAAAGCATATCGGCATCAAGACACGTCAGGGTCTTGAAGAGCTTTTAGGCTGCAAGGTCAACCTGAAGCTGTGGGTCAAAGTTCAGGAAGACTGGTTTAACAAGCCTGGTATTTTGCAAGAGCTGGGTTTGTAAACAAGTATGTCAGAGCAAAAGGATGACGCGTTATTATTGCGCAGTATTCCTTACAGTGACTCATCCCTGATTGTTCACTGCTTTACCCCAAATCATGGGCGTATCAGCTTGATGGCGCGCGGCGCAAGGCGAGCCAAAAGCCCTTTTCGTGCAGGATTGATGCCTATGCATCAGTTGCATATTCGTTGGAAAGAGCCTCGCACAGGGGGCATGGGCACATTACTCGAGGTACAACGCTTACAGCCACTACTCGATGATAGCAAAATGTTAGCCGGGCAACGCTTGCTATCCCAAGCCAACACCTTGTTTCCCGATGGTGTGGAGCATGGCTACAAAGAGCTTCTTCAAGCTATCAGCATATTATCCAGGCAAGAAGAAATGCCAGGATTGCCTACTGCCATCTGGAGCATGTTATCCAGTGCTGGCGTGGTGGGTAATCTTACTCATTGCTGGCATTGCGCGTCCGAAGTTAGTCTGGATACATCCATGTATTGGCTGGATGCCCATGCATTGTGCGCGTTGTGTTCTGGTCATCGCGGCATCGAGCTTAGTCCAGGTTGTCGCAAATCCATCCTTTATCTGTTAGAAGGAAAGCATGTCATCTTAAGTCAAAATGATTTGCATACCTGGCAACATATCATGAATGAGTCCATAAAATTACACCGTTAGCCTGTCATGAACCCAGTACTTTTTTCATAAGCAAGGCTGTTTTCTGGGCAGAGTGTTTGAACATTTGCTGAAGCAAGGGTATGGCTTCCGAATCTGCCTTTTGAATCAGTCGCATTGCTTCTTTATCTAACTTCAACAAGTCCAGACCACTTGCAGCATATACCCCATAAGCATACTTTTTACCTTCTTCTTTACGCGCCTCACCCAATACACTATTTTCACGCCGCACTTCTAATACTGTTGGCACATCATTCAACATCACTGTAATTTCAGCTTCACCCGACATGACAAGATAATAATTCTCTGCTTCATCACCAGCCTTGAACAACATTTCATCACGCTCCAGTTCAACCACTTGGAGCTGTTTGGCTAGTGCATCTCTGGCCGTGGACGATAACTTCTTAAATATGGGATGGCTAAACAGAAAGCTGTTTAACATTCGCTCCTGCATCACCGCATAAACACGTGCCTTGAACGCCTCATCTGCATCAAACACTTGCTGTACAGCTTTCAAATCCACACGAACAAGCTCTGATGGCTCTGCCGTATAAACCGAAGCAAACCGAGTTTTACCTCGAAGCGCACCGTATTCCCCATAAAAATTGCCCGCAATAAGCTTGGCAACCACTTTCATCTTCCCTTCGTGCTTTTTACCAATGGAAACAGAACCCTTACGAATAAAATAAAGGTCATGTGGCGTATCACCAGCCTTCATCATTTCAACACCCTGAGACACATGCAATACATGTGATGCCTGATTCAATACCCGCAAACTCAAGGGAGTCAGGCCTGATAAAACAGGAAAGTTTTCACCATTCAAGACATTCTTTGAGACCTCGTCATGAACACCTGAAAGCTCTAAAAATCCCTCATCGTTAATCTTTGCCATAAACTCACCTACGTCACATATGAGAATGAAACTATACTTATTTCAGCATATCCTCAAGACTATTTTGGTCAAATTTGAAACGGAAGCGCATATACACAC
>CAZLES010000110.1:0-3205 GCA_964558615.1 uncultured Zetaproteobacteria bacterium | reverse complement strand
TAAGTTTTTTTGCACGCAAATTACCTTGGTAGAAGTGCGACTTAAACTTCTTCAACATGAATTGATGCTCGTTAAGTTTATAACTTGCTACGACTTGATTTAACCTACCAAAGGGCAGGGTAAGTTTTTGAGCAGTGAAACGTCCTTTGGTTGTGAGTGGTAGTTGCAGCAGCCTTGTTAGACCAGTGCTGTCTAAGGATTCAGCATGAATATTTACGCTAGCTTGTTGATTGGTGGTAAATTGCACGTGGTTTTCGCCAAACGCCCACGATAATTGGGGTATATGCCAGAGTTTATCGGCATAGTTGATATTTCCTGTCAGGTGATGATTTTTTGCACCCAAGTCATGGAGTTGAAGTTGAGCATGAAGCAATTGTTGTTGTTTTAAATCTATATTTATGCTGCCAATGATATTGCCATGCCAATATTGTAAAGGCTGCCCCATTGTTACGCTTTGGTTATTAAGCTGGTTAAAGTCCACCGCCATGTCTTGTAAGGATAACATGCCTGACTTAAAAGTGATATTGGCATAGCTATCTGCCAATTGAATGGTTGATTGTAGAAAACTTGGTTGCACCGCATCATCTTCCCATATGATGTCGCCTTGTAAGGTGAGGGGGATATTTTTAGGTTTTTTGTAACCTAACCAAGAAAATGAACTTTGACTGGCATCAAGGTCAAAGTTTATAGAATGGTCTTGTTCTGCGGTACGGCTGATAACAAAGTGACCCGTTAATACACCATCACCGCTAATATTTTGCGTGTGTGTTTGCTGATCAAGTATGATTTGGCTTAAAGGCAGCCATAGAGAGCTATGTTGCAGTTGTAGGGGAATCTTCCAATGATCAGGTTGCAGTGTTGCTGAGGTGATATTGATGCTTGCATCTTTGTTGTCTGCTGTGGATATGGTCGCAGACCTTAGGTGCCAATGTGCCTTGTTGGAGAAGCTGAGATCTTCAAATACAAACGTACCTGCATCAATATGAACTTCTTTTTGCTGGGGCAATGGTGTTGATAAGCTGTAGTTTATCTTTTGCCAAGAGAATTGACCTTGGCTACTAAAGTTATCTGCATTCCAGTTTGTTTGGATAAGCATGTTTTTTAGGCTATTGTTTTGTACGAAGTATTTATATTTAGTATTATTGAAAAGATTGGCAATAGGTTCTAAGTTTAATGATGTACTTTGGCTGTTGATTTGGCATGTATTCCAAGTATCACAAGAACCTGAAATTTGCACATTTCCCGCATCTTTGATTTTAAGCACCATGTCATTAATGACAAAAAGCTTAGCCCCACTTGCTTTGAGTTTACCACGTAGTTCCAGATAGTTTCGTTTGTCTTTTTGTAGAGCAAGGTGTCCAAATGTTTGCCATGGCTTGTCTTGATACATGTGCGCTGTAATAGAGCCTGTTAATGTTTCCAAAGTTGTATCGTGAGAGATAAAAGAAAGAGGAATATCAATCAATTTGATGCGGGAAAACCCACGGGTAATTTTTCCATGTCTAAGGTGTAGGTAGCCATGTGCATCAATGCGACCGTCACCAATATGTGCGCGTAGTTCAGCGCGAGGATTTTTATTTTTACCAATATCACGAATGTCTAAATCGGTTTGTTCAAGGGTAATATGTTGCTGTTCAAAATGAATTTCACTTTGAGAAATATCAATGCGTTTTAATTTTAGTTTTTCCGTTTCAATGAAATTTAACCATGACTCTTTTTCAGTTTGCAACACATTGATTTCAGCAAAACGAATATAAAGGGCTTGTGGCAAAGCTTTACCTGTCAGTAGAGCTGCCAAGTTTAAATCAATAGATATTTGTTCAGCATGCAAAGTAAAGGCTTGGGTTTGGATGTTTACATTATTTAAGCGGATAGAACCCATATACATAGGACTAAGACTTAAGCCTTTTGCATGCAGTACAACACCTGTTTGTGCTAACTGTGTTTTTATCGTTTGGTAAATTTTAGTCTTATCAATATTGCCAATGATTAGTGTTAAGGCAAAGGCAGCCACCACGCTGGCAAAAATCCACCGACGTGATGACTCCTTCATCTATTTAACCCAAAAGTGCTTTGAGGCGTTGGTTCACCATGGCTGGGTTGGCTTTGCCTTTGGATGCTTTCATCACTTGACCAACAAAGAAGCCGAATAACCTATCTTGCCCGCCTTTATAAGCCTCTACTTGCTCAGGGTTGGCATCCAAGACTTCTTGAATCATGGCATCAATAGCACCCGTATCAGAGACTTGTTTTAAGCCTTTTTCATCAATGATGGTATCCACATCTTTACCTGATTCCATCATGGCATCAAGTACATCTTTGGCGATTTTCCCTGAAATCGTATTGTCTGCAATTCTATCTAACAATGATGCTAGTGCTTGTGCAGAAATAGGTGATTCAGTGATGTCTTTACCCAGTTCTTTTAAGCGACCAAGTAGCTCATTGGCAAGCCAGTTGGCACATTGTTTAGGGTTGGCAGGGTGCGCTGCCACCAATGCTTCATACCACTGGGCAAGTGCTTGGGTTTGGGTGAGCACATCGGCATCATAAGCCGATAAACCAAATTCTGTTTCAAAACGTTTACGCAACTGATTTGGCAGCTCTGGCATACCCGCTTTAATCGCATCCACTTCTTCTTGGGTGACGCGCAAAGGTGGTAAATCAGGCTCTGGGAAGTAGCGGTAATCATGCGCTTCTTCTTTGCTGCGCATAGAACGGGATTCATTTTTAACCGAATCCCAAAGTCTAGATTCTTGTTTAACTTCGCCGCCATCTTCAATAATTTCGATTTGACGCAACACTTCAAACTCAATGGCTTGTTTGATAAAGCGGAAGCTGTTCATGTTTTTCATTTCTGTGCGTGTGCCAAAGGGTTCACCTGGGCGACGAACCGATACATTGGCATCACAACGGAACTGACCTTTTTCCATATCCGCATCTGAAACGCCAAGGAATTTGATGATTTGATGAAGTTGTTTCAAATAAGCAATCGCTTCATCAGCAGAGCGCATATCAGGCTCGGATACAATTTCCATCAAAGGAATACCAGAGCGGTTCAAGTCGATATGTGATACCGCATCCAAACCCTCATGCATGGATTTGCCTGCATCTTCTTCCATGTGAATACGGGTCACACCAAGACGTTTTTCACCATCTTTTGTAGGAATATCAATATAACCACCTTCCACGATAGGTACGGCAAATT
>CAZLES010000109.1:0-3212 GCA_964558615.1 uncultured Zetaproteobacteria bacterium | reverse complement strand
AATTTACATTGGAGTTCCAAGCTGCTTCTTCAGAATCAATGGTATAACCACAAGAGCCCATTTCGTTGTTGTAGCGCATGCCATCAAAAACGAAGAATTCTAATTCTGGGCCAAAATACACCGTGTCTGCAATGCCTGCAGATTTGATGTATTTAAGTGCGCGCTGCGCCACTTGGCGTGGGCAACGGTTGTAATCTTCGCCACTGATAGGGTCAATCACTTGAGAAACCAACACAAGTGTTGAAGCTTCAAAGAATGGGTCAATACGCGCACTCTCAGGGTCTGGAATGAGTGACATATCTGAGTTGTTAATTTCACACCAGCCTTCAATAGAAGAGCCATCAAAAGCAAAACCTTCTACAAAGCTATTTTCATTCAACTCATGAATGGGGAATGTTACATGCTGCCACTTGCCTTTGGTATCCGTAAATCGAATATCCACAAACTCGCATTCATTTTCTTTCACAAGGTCAAAGACCTTTTTTATTGCATCGCTCACATCTCTCTCCTTACTATTACCTTTTTAAAAACAAGGTGGTTACCCTCTCATTTGCATGAAGCCTAATGATTGCATAAAGCATTGGCATACGCAACGAGAAATCAAATATCCACGAAAAGTAACCCTTCCAGCAAACCGGCATCCACAGTCACCATGGCCTCATAGCCCCAAAACTCAAACATGGTATCCACCATGGCCAGCCCTGCCACAATCACATCTTCCCTGCCTTGCTCAATGGCAGGTATAACCAGACGCTCCTCATGGGTCATGGCCAACAACTTGTCTCGCATCAACTCAAAATCTGTTTTGTTCAAATGGTAATTATTGATTTGACTCGCATCGTAATCCGTCATTTGCAAGGCAATGGCTGCAAGGGTTGTCACTGTACCTGCTGTACCCACCATATATTTGGGCAGAAACATATCCTCACCCCACAGGCTTTCCACATGTTTCAGATGTGATTGGGTATAATCTTTCATGGCCTGATATTCGGATGACAAGGGTGGATTATGCGCAAGATACAGTTCTGTCAAGCGAACCACACCAAGCTTCTCACTCAAGGCATCCACCAGCTTGCCATGGCGCACGCGATTAAACTCTGTACTTGCCCCGCCAATATCAAAAAGCAGCATGTTCTGGCTTACATCAGCATTCAACACCTTTTGCGCGCCCCAAAGCGATAGTTGTGCTTCAAGCTGTGCAGGAATAACACGGATATGTAAGCCCATACTATCGAAAACATGACGCACATAATCTTTACCATTATCGGCTTCACGAATGGCTGCTGTAGCCACAGCCTTGATGTCTTGAGCCGCAATGCCATGTGCGGCACAAATATCAACCACTTCTGAAAACACGGTCATGCCACGCTTCATGCCCGCATCACTTAGTATACCTGTCTGCTGCAAGCCTTCACCCAACCGAGCAACCCAATGTTGATAATATATTCTCTGACAGGATGAGCCGTAAACCTCAGCAATCAATAAGCGAATAGTATTGGAGCCAATATCCAATACAGCTTTTTTCATGGTTGAATAGCAGATGATGTTTCACGATGCATTTGTGCCAGTTCCACATAATGTCTGGCTGACTGCAATAAAAAGGATTTTTCTTCATCCGTTAATGGCCTGCGCTCTTTGGCAGGGCTGCCTGCATACAAATAACCACCTCGCAACACCTTACGCTCAGGCACAAGCGAACCTGCCGCCAAAAAGCACCCTGCCTCAAGCACCGCGTGATCCATCACTGTAGAACCCATACCAATCAGACACCTATCCTGAATTTCACAGCCGTGAAGAACAACACTATGCCCAACCGTCACATCATCACCCACAACACATGGCGCGTCAGGGCTGTTGTGAATCATGGTTAAATCTTGAATGTTGGTGCGCTGGCCAATCCGAATAAAATTGACATCACCACGCAGCACACTCCGATACCAAACTGAAGAATCAGCGCCAATTTCAACCCTGCCAATCACATCCGCGTTGTTTGCCAACCATGCAGAATCTGCCACTTTGGGCATATACTCTTGAAAGCGATAAAGCATTATTTCACTTGGATGACTTCCGCATCATCTTTTTTGAGTTTGGTAACACTTGCTGATGCTTCTTCAATGCGTGAGCAATGCCCATTCATCGCCGCACCCTCAGACAAACTTAATGTTTTATACACAACATCGCCATTCAGCACACCCTTGGCACCAATTTTCAAGCTGCTTGTCGCACAAACATTACCATTGATATCGCCATGCAACACCAGATTCGGCACACTCACTTCACCTTTAATAAAAGCGCCTTCACTCACTATCAGTGTACCATCTTTTTCTGAGCGTATATTGCCTTCAAAGCGCCCATCAATGCGTACCGCGCCTTCAAATGACAAGTCACCCACAAACACAGAGTGTGCGCCAATCAATGTATCAATATGCTGGGGTTCTTTCATGGTTGCTCCTTTTTTTGTTTCCTTCTTCTTCAACATCTCTTGATTCCTTTTCCAAATTTAGGGGCTGTTAACACTAACTCTGCTGGTGTTGCCGGTATTCTTTTGGAACCACCAAACTTCATGCCTCGCGCCTTGATTGGCCTCATTTGATGCAACAGCGACAACATCATCATTAGTGTTAACAGGCCCTAACCCAGTGCAGCTCGCACAGGTATCACTTTTCTTAATACTTCTTTTTGACGCGAATTGTAAACCACCAACTCAAGTTTACTAGGCCTCCATGCTTCCTGCCAGTCAAACACTTGCTGCATGAACATATGCGATTCAATACGGTAACGCATAGCCTTACGGCTCAATTCAACACGGTTACCTTGCTCATCCAGAGCAAAAATCTGATATGTCCCTTTCAAATAACGAGGATAACTTCCTCCCTTCACAAACAATGATTTCCAGCGAATGGTTTGCTCTGGTGTAAACTCCGCCGCACTCTCCAATACATGAATGCCTTTACCTTTTCTTTCATCCAGTATGCTTTTATACATATGCAACTGCTTGGTCACATTCACAATTTCACTTTCCTGAAGCGCTATTTGCTCCTTTAAGCTTGTCAACTGTTCATCTTTTAAGTCATTCAATGTCCTTGCATCAGCAATTTCACGCTGCAACGCCGCATTCTGCCGCTTCAGTTTGATATTTTCAGGAATAATTTGCTGTACCTGATGAAAAGGCGCATACCATGCTCCAAGCACAAACGCGCCACCCGTCAACA
>CAZLES010000108.1:0-3244 GCA_964558615.1 uncultured Zetaproteobacteria bacterium | reverse complement strand
AATCGCTTGGCAGGCATTGTATCGCGTGGTGGCTCGATTATGGCAAAATGGTGTTTATCACATCATAAGGAAAACTTCTTGTACACCCACTTTGAAGAAATTTGCGAGATTATGAAAGCCTATGATGTGTCTTTCTCTCTGGGTGATGGCTTGCGCCCGGGCGCGATTGCAGATGCCAATGATGAAGCACAGTTAAGCGAGTTGAAGACTTTGGGTGAGCTTACGCAGATTGCCTGGAAGCATGATGTGCAAACCATGATTGAAGGCCCTGGCCATGTACCCATGCAAATGATTAAGGAAAACATGGATTTGCAACTTGAATATTGTGATGAAGCGCCATTCTACACGCTTGGCCCCTTAACCACCGATATAGCGCCCGGTTATGACCATATCACATCGGGCATTGGGGCTGCGCAAATTGGCTGGTATGGCTGCGCCATGCTTTGTTATGTAACACCCAAAGAGCATTTGGGCTTGCCCAATCGCGATGATGTAAAAACAGGAGTGATTACCTATAAAATAGCAGCCCATGCCGCTGATTTGGCGAAGGGGCATCCTGGCGCACAACAACGTGATGATGCGTTATCCAAAGCACGGTTCGAGTTCCGATGGGAAGATCAGTTTAATTTATCACTCGACCCTGATACAGCCCGAGCATTTCATGATGAAACCTTGCCGAAAGAGTCCGCCAAGGTCGCGCATTTCTGCTCCATGTGTGGGCCTAAATTCTGCTCCATGAAAATCACACAGGATGTGCGTGATTACGCGGAAGAACATGGCATTGATGCCATGAAAGCCATTGAAGCAGGTATGTATGAGCAGGCGGAAACATTTAATCAGAAAGGCGGCAAGATTTACCACAAGGCATAAATGCAGTGCCTTAGGTTAGGCGCTAAGCTCTCGACGAATAGCTGCGCATAACTGTTGCATGGTGAAAGGCTTGCTCAAACGGCGAATATGCTCCATGTGCTCAAAATCATGGCTTAGGAAGCGCTCGGTGGAGCTGTCTTTATCATAACCAGAAGCAAAGAATATGTTGGCTTGATCATCCATGGCCAAAATATGTTGCGCGGCTTTAATCCCCCCCATTTCAGGCATCATAATATCCATCACTACCACATCAATATCTGATGCTGCATAGCGTTTGATGGCTTCAAACCCGTTATGCGCCAGCTCAACCTTGTAACCCAGGCTTTCAAGCGCTCCTTTTTGCGCTTGACACAATGCCTCATCATCATCCACCAAAAGCACCGTCTCACCATGCCCGTGCAAGCTTTCATCCACACTTTGCTGAATATCGTTATGCGCTTCATGTTGTTGGGACATGGGCAAGTAGATATGAAATGTTGTACCTTGTTGTCGTATACTCTCCACTTCAATCATACCGCCATGTGACTGAATTGCGCCATCACACATGGCAAGGCCAAGCCCCGTTCCTTCACCTGTATCCTTGGTGGTAAAAAAGGGATCAAAAATGTGTGGTAAATGTTCTGGTTCTATCCCTTCACCATTATCGGATATTCCTATATACACCCAATGATTGCCTGATACGGGATGCTTCTTCCGTTGAGTTTTAGCTTCCTCAATTGATGCAACAACCAAATGAATCTTAGGCATTTCACATCTCGACAACGCATCACGCGCATTGCTAACAAGATTCATCAACACCTGCTGCAGCTGAGTGGTATTCCCAAACACGGGCAAAGGGGTCGAAGTAAGATTAACATCAAATGTTATTCTTGAAGGTAGGGTTGAACGCAAAAGTTTAATCGCTTCTTTCATGAATAAGCTTAAATTATAGTGTGTTTTCTCAACTTCATCTTTGCGTGCATACGTCAATAGCTGTTGGGTCATATTCGATGCGTGCGCCACCATACGCTCCACATCATCCAAAGGTTTCTGCACTTGGGGTACACTTTTAATATGCCGTTGAATTACAAAGAGATTAGCGTTAATGCTGGATAAAATACTGTTAAAATCATGAGCAACGCCACCAACAAGCGTGCCTAAAGCTTCCATTTTTTGCGCCTTAAAAAACCTTTGCTCTGCCGCTTTAAGCTCTTGGTTGGTTGCCTTGTGACGCTCAATTTCCCGCTTTAACTTGTGATTACTCTCTTGAAGCTCTGCGGTACGCTGCTCAACCTCTTTTTCCAATGTTTCCAAGGTCACATTCAACGCATCTTGCACTTGCTCAAGGTTTTGTTGTTTGGCCTGTACCTGCTGCTGCTGGCGAATATGCAATGCTTCAAACAAGGCCGCAATCACAGTATAAAATGTAAAAGCAATGAAGAAAAATATACTCTCTTGCCTGGAATAAGGCGATGTTATCATGCCTATATCATCAAGAGCTTCAATGCCCAGCAAACCCATAAAAAATAATGCAACCCAAACCAAACCACGGGATAAACCAGAAACAGCAAAAGCAAGAAACGGGAAAAATGGAATCCAGTAAATACCAGTTCTTGCAAAGCCGCCATCGGCAAACAAAAACCAGAACAAAAGCATGATGCCTACCATCACAATGGTTTCCTTACGCTTGTAGGTAAGCATGTTAAACGGGTCAAAATAGGTCAAGGCATACATGGCAACAAGACTGATTTGAAAGACTGCTATAGTGATGTGGTGCGCAAAAAAGTGAGCCAGAGAAAACCCGCTCAACACCAGCATAAACAACACCAGTATCACATTAACCAACTGAATACGATATTCGTATGGCCTTTGCTCCTGCGCTGTATCAACCTTGAAATAGGAAAAAATACCCAAGCTTACCTCGTCACTTCTTCATGTTGCTTGTATTATAGTTGATGAGATTCAAACCAGCTAGTCCCCATACCAATATCTACAATCAGCGGTACTTCCAACGCAACAGCTTGCTCCATGGTATCCTTCATCATACTGGCCACATCATCTGCGTCACCTGCTGCGCATTCCACAATCAATTCATCATGAACCTGCATAATCAATCGGGCTTTAGGTTTTTCCGTTTTCAAACGCTTTTGCAAATGAATCATGGCTACTTTGATAATATCCGCGGCCGAGCCTTGCAGTGGCGCGTTGATAGCTGTCCGCTCCGCGTAAGCCCTTTGCGTACCATTGCGACTGTTAATATCTGGCACTTGCACCCTGTGTCCCAAAAGCGTTTCCACATACCCTTGTTTCCGTGCCTTTTCCAGAATATCATCCATAAATGCGCGTACCGCGGGATATTGCGCGAAATAAGCTTCAATAAACATCTTGGCATCGC
>CAZLES010000107.1:0-3271 GCA_964558615.1 uncultured Zetaproteobacteria bacterium | reverse complement strand
AACGTTCGGTCAACACTTTCCAGCCATCCCAATCATTTTCATCCAAGCCATCTTCAACAGATACGATTGGGTATTGACGACATAAATCTGCAATAAAATCAACCATAGCTTCAGAATCCAAGCGACGGCCACCTTCACCCGCCAAAACATACGCATTATGTTTATGAAATTCAGATGCTGCCATATCTGCTGCAAGCACAATATCTTTACCCGCTTTAAGCCCTGTTTTCTCAATCGCTTCTAAAACAACGGTGATACCTTCTTCATTGGAGCTCAGGTTGGGTGCAAAGCCGCCTTCATCGCCTACAGCAGTGATGTGGCCACCTTTGCGCAAAACTGATTGCAAAGCATGAAAGACTTCTGCACCCATATCCATGGCTTCACTAAAGCTTGATGCGCCTGCTGGTGCAATCATATATTCTTGGAAATCAATGCTATTATCAGCATGAGAGCCACCATTAATCACATTCATGCAAGGCACAGGCATCAACACCGCACTTTTACCACCAATATGCTCAAATAATGGCGCTTCATCTTCAGCCGCTTGCGCTTTAGATACCGCCAAAGAAACACCCAAAATTGCGTTTGCGCCCAAACGTGCTTTGTTGGGTGTGCCATCCAATTCAATCAAAGTATGGTCTAAACCCCGTTGATTTTCGGCATCCAAACTCACGACTGTTTTTGCAATTTCACCGTTCACATAAGCCACAGCCTTGCGAACACCTTTACCTGCCAAACGCGGCTCACCATCACGCAGCTCTACAGCTTCACGTTGACCTGTTGATGCGCCACTTGGCACCGCAGCGCGACCAAACGCGCCCGATTCTAATCGTACATCCACCTCTACTGTTGGATTTCCGCGTGAATCAAAGATTTCACGACCATGTACACTTGTAATTTTACTCACTTCTTTCTCCTAATCAGCCCCATTGCTGATACTTCTTCATTATTTATTCATTTCTTTTTACCGCAGAGAGCGCAGAGAACACAGGGGACTTTATTTTCACTCTGTGTTCTCTGTGACCTCTGTGGTTAATTCTTTTGTTTCACCAAATCATCAATACTTTTCAATGTCATCAATAAATCTTTCAAATCTGCTAATGCTACAGAGTTTGGACCATCCGACTTGGCGTGCTCTGGGTCAGGATGCACTTCCATAAATACAGCGGCCACACCCACTGCCACAGCCGCACGCGCCAAACCAGGTACATATTCGCGTTTACCACCTGTTGCACCACCAAGGCCACCTGGCTGTTGTACCGAATGCGTAGCATCGAACACCACAGGCGCTCCTGTTTGCCTCATTACCATCAGTGAACGAAAGTCAGAGACAAGGTTGTTGTAACCAAAGCTTGTACCACGCTCACACAGCATCATATCTGCATTACCCGTGGATATTGCTTTTTTCAGCACATGCGGCATATCCCAGGGAGCCAAAAACTGCCCTTTCTTGATATTGACGGGCTTGCCTCCTTTGGCAACTGCCATAATAAAGTCCGTTTGGCGACATAAAAATGCAGGGGTTTGCAAAATATCCGCCACTTGTGCTACAGATTCAACTTGCTCAGATGTATGCACATCCGTAATAACTGGCACGCCCACTTCATCTTTAACCCGTTGCAAAATACGCAAACCTTCTTCTAGGCCTGGGCCACGAAAACCATCCACACTGGTGCGATTGGCTTTATCAAAGCTGGATTTAAACACCAAAGCAACGCCCATATCCAAACAAATATCGCGGATTTGCCTGGCCACATCCATGCTAAAATCTTCTCCTTCAATCACACAAGGCCCGGCAAACAAGACAAAAGGTAAATCATTGCCAATCGTAAAGTCAGCAACTTGAATATGATGCTGCTTCATGATTCAGCCCGTACCTTGGCGGCTTGCACAAACCCTGCAAACAAAGGATGTGGCGCGTATGGGCGCGACTTAAACTCTGGATGAAACTGGCTGGCAACAAACCAGGGGTGATTCCGAACTTCCACCATTTCCACCAGAGAATCATCTGGCAACGTACCCGAAATTACCAGTCCTGCCTCTTCAAGCTGCTTGCGATAAGTATTGTTAAACTCATAACGATGGCGATGACGTTCACGAATTTCATCCGTGGCATATGCCTCATAGGCCTTCGTTCCTTCAATGACCTTGCATGGATAACCACCCAGGCGCATGGTTCCACCAAGGTCTGATGACGCATCACGGGTGACTTTCTTGCCATCTTCTTCCCATTCGGTCATCAAGGCAATCACTGGATGTGGTGTATTCGCGTCAAATTCGCTGCTGTTAGCTTTATCAAGCCCGGCCACATGGCGTGCAAACTCAATCACTGCCATTTGCATCCCAAGACAAATGCCAAAAAATGGAACTTTATGTTCTCTTGCATATTGAATAGCTAACATTTTACCTGTTGTGCCACGCTCACCAAAGCCACCTGGTACCAAAATCCCATCCACATCAGCCAATACCGACAAATCTCCAGCTTCTAAAGACTCTGAATCAATATATTCAATCAACACACGCACACCATGTGCCATGCCACCATGAATCAACGACTCATTAATGGATTTGTAGGCATCCGCAAGCTTCACATACTTGCCCACAATGGCGATACGAATCACCCGCTCTGGTGTACGAATCTTATGACAAATATCCTGCCATACACTCAAGTCGGGAGATTGGGTTTTGATACCAAACTGATCAAGCAATACTTTGCCCAGACCACCATTACGCAACACTAAAGGTACTTCATATATGGTATCCACATCGGGAAGCGCAATCACTGCATCCTTGGATACATTGCAAAACAGAGCAATTTTATCACGCTCACCTTGTGGCAACGCAATCTCACTACGGCAAAGCAAGGCATCAGGCTGAATGCCAATCTCACGTAACTTTTGTACCGAATGTTGCGTTGGCTTGGTTTTTAGTTCACCCGCAGTTGCAATGTATGGCAACAATGTCAGGTGAACAAATGCAGTATTTTTCTTGCCCAATTCAAATCTGAGCTGACGAATAGCCTCCAGAAAAGGTTGGGATTCAATATCACCCACTGTGCCGCCAATTTCCACCAAGGCAATATCAGCTTTAGTATCCCGCAAGGATAAAATGCCTGCCTTGATTTCATCCGTAATGTGTGGAATGACTTGCACAGTTGCGCCCAGATAATCTCCACGGCGCTCCTTGCGAATCACGGACTCATACACACGACCTGTGGTCAAGTTGGATTTTTTGGACATATCCGCATGGGTAAAGCGTTCGTAATAGCCCA
>CAZLES010000106.1:0-3285 GCA_964558615.1 uncultured Zetaproteobacteria bacterium | reverse complement strand
AGATCCTTTGGCTGATGGTCTCTGGACGTGGGTTCGAATCCCACCGCCTCCACCAAACAAAAGAAGATACCTTAGGGTATCTTTTTTTGTTTGTGGCTGGGCGTTAGGGAGAGAACCCAATACTGGGTTCGATCAATCGGCAGGACAGCCGATTGAGACAATCTTTAGATTGCCCTGTAGGTGAGGGGTAGGATGCCCCGAATCAATCCCATCGCCTTAGATTATGCGTGGTTTATACTCTATTTTCTACGCGGAATTCTGAGTCCTCTGCGGTTAGGTTTATATGTTCATTTTTTGTGCGACCAAAAAACGAATCATAAATCCACAGGACAGTGGATTTAGGCGCACTTTAGTGCGGGGCTTGCCCTTAAGAGGCATGGATGCCTCGAATCAAAAAGTCGCCCTTAATATCTGCGTACTTCCTCGCCAAAGTTGGAAATCGGGCGCAAAACAGAGTGTGTTTTGCTTTTATCCCTTCTTCTACCTTTTGCTCGGCGCAGCTATAACAGGGGGGAAAGGTGTTGCCACAGCCTCTATATCGTCATTCCCGCGTAGGTGGGAGCAAAGCAACGACTCTAGGGAGATTAATCTATACTTATTTTGTGCCTTGGTGTCTTTGTGGTTTATGAATTTCTGCGTAACTCCATGCTCTCTATGATTCACCTTTTAATGTTTGAGCCAGTAATAGAACAAGCCCAGGTATTCATGCAGTGCTTTGCCGCTATCACCAAGCACATTCCACCGTGGTAAAAAGCTTCTTAAATCATAAGGCTCATTTTCAGTGAGATAATCCGTGGGCGCGGGAATCACGTTTAATCCTTGCGCCTCAAAGCACCAAACAGCTCTTGGCATATGCCATGCCGAAGTGATGAGTATGATGGTATTCTCCCCTTTTTCTTCCAGCATGGCCTTGGTCAAGACGGCATTTTCCCATGTGGTGTTGGCCATGTTCTCCACATGAATGGATACAGATGGAATGCCAAACCAAATCAACCAGCGCTTCATGATATCACCTTCAGCCTCACTGTTTTCGCTTAGTGGTGTGCCACCCGTGGGATAAATATCAGCGTTTATTTGTTTCGCTACTTTTGCGGCATAAATGGTGCGCATCATGCTGTAGTGCCCCAGACTATCCTGCCCCTGGTATTCAGGGGGATGCTCATAAATGCCACCACCAAGCAAGACAATGGGTGGTGTGTTATCCAACCGCGTGATATTCAAGGCAGGATATTGAAACTCAAGCTGGGATGTTAAGGCATCGCGCACAGGCTCAGTGCTGAGCAGCCAGAGCAAAGCCATAGAACAAACAATTAAGGGTTTCCCCCAAACTTTCCTATGAAACACAAGCCCAAGCAGCGTCAGCAAGATAAGCCCGCCTGGTGGCAGTACGAGTTGTGAAAATGCTTTGCTAAGCAGCAGCATCAGTTATGCGAGAATGGCTGTCTTGATGTTGTTTGCTGTTTGCTGGTCAGTTAACCGCGCTACCAATCGCAAGGCAAAAGTAATGGCTGTGCCTGCGCCACGGCTGGTGATGATTGCTCCATCTTCCACGACATCCTGTTGCTGATAAGTGTGTACATGTTGCTCCAGTGTTTGTTGTACGACAGGGTGGGAAGTAGCCTGTTTATTATCCAGCAAGCCAAAGTAGGCAAGGGCAGCTGGTGCTGCACAAATGGCGGCAACATATTTATTCTGTTTGGCTAATGCTTGCGCAACCTTTCGCACATCGGCGTTTTCTTTTAGGAGGTCTGCATTGGGAAGTCCACCTGGCAATACCAGCATATCCCACGATTGATTGACCACCTCATCAAGCTTCGCGTCCGCGCCGATGGAGATACCAGAGCGCCCAACCACAGGTTGCCCGTCCAGGCTTGCCATGGTGACTTCAATGTTTGCACGGCGCAGAATATCAGCGACAGCAATCAGCTCTATTTCTTCTACGCCTTGGGTGAAAGGGATAAGGACTTTAGACATTATTGAGCTGGGGGTGTGTTTGCGGCACCGGGTGCTACAAAGCTGGGTTTGATAATAATTTCTGTCGTATTATCCAGGTTTTGGATAGCATTGTTCGTTTCTTCTATGGATACATTGATATGATCCCTGATATTATTTTTAATCTGTCTTTGGATATGCTCCCGTTTACGATTTTTTTCTCCTTTAGGGGTTAGTTCATCACGAATGGTTGGTGGTTTAGGCAAGATACGTTTTTTTCCTTGATTTTTACCCAAGTCGCCAGCCTTGTCTTCATCAGCCTTGAAGTCCGCATCGTTTTCATGGGTTTCACGAACTTTGATTTTTCCACCTTTGTCAATCAGAGCCGTATGCCCTGGCAATAAGCGAGTAGGTGTTGAATCACCCACGCTAACATCAACAGCACCTTCGGTAAGCACAGTGCGAGTGGGTAGTGGTGGAATATCTGCCAGAGTGATGTTGTCAAAAGCATTGTTCAAAAGTTCAGGTGTTGGTGGGACAATGACCACAAACTCTGTACCACGCACACCCAATACAGCCGTAGGCGTGCGTACACGGAAAGATGCCCCACTTGATTTTAGCTTGCTTACCAAGAAACGGGCTTTGCCCCACAACATGTTAATACTTGCATTGAGAAGCTTGGTGCCACGCAAAGCATATTTACGCAAAGAAACCCTGCTTTTCGCGCCAATATATACCTTGCTGCCATCACCCATAATGATTTTTACACGACCACGTTTTCCCGTTACAATGGTATCATTGCGCAAAACGATTTGACCTTTTTCCGCTTTTTCCCGAACTTTTCCCCGCTGAACCCATGCCGGGCCATAAGTGTGTACGATACGACCAATGCTTGCCGCGGCATAAACTTTTGTTTGAGGGGTGACCGTTAGCATGGTGATAGCCAAGATAAATAAAAATAAAGATTTTAACATGTTGCTCTCCTGCATATTAGGACTTGTTGTAGTATAGCGGACATTTTTGAGGAATGCCAGGTATCAGGGAAAGCTGTGGTTTACCAGTATCCTGTTACTGATATGCCACCCCGCCAGGCAGAATAGGATTTGCTGGCAGTAGAGGTAACCAGACCATCATTATAGTTGGATGTGTTTTTCAGGTAGGATAAGTTGAGTACAAATGCGGTATTATAGTTATCCCAGGGTTGCCAGGATGTGTCAGCGCTTACTTTGACATAGTTGTCATGGCGTTTGGTGGTTGATGTCGAATCGAGCAAGATATTGGTGTCAGCAGCGGCATACAGGCGTGTGTATAATGCCAGTTTGAAATGGGTGTCCCAACCTTTTGCCCATGTTA
>CAZLES010000105.1:0-3293 GCA_964558615.1 uncultured Zetaproteobacteria bacterium | reverse complement strand
TAGCAATCAAATGCCCAATACGGTGCACTACAGTACGTGTTTTTCCAGAGCCTGCGCCTGCCAGGATGAGCTGTGGGCCATCCTGGGCTTCAACAGCAGCTTGCTGTGCTGTATTTAAACTCAATGACTAACTCTTGGCGGCATGATCCTCACCATGTTTCACAATCAATTTATGGTAGGTTGAAAATACAGCGTTCCGTGAGACAATACCCAATACCTTCTTGGGATTATCCCTGGCTGTTACAGGCATTTGTTCAAAGCCTTCCTTATCAAGAATATCAATGGCATCCAGCAAGCTATCGTTTTCAGATACTGTAATCACATCGGTATTGGCCACTTCTGCCGCCACCACCACCTGATCCAAAGAGGAGTCCAGCAACCAGGGTTGCAAATCGGCAAAGGTAACCATACCCACCATATTCCCATCATCATCCGTAACAATCACGCATCCTTTACCAGATGCGACATATACACTTTTCAAATCTTCCAGTTTATCCGAAGCGTGCACCGATGGCACAGATCGCCATGGTAGGCGAGATACAGGCACGGCACGCATCCAGGAGCGCTCCAGCGACCATTCCGCATCCACGCCTTTTTCTTCCAAGACTTCCGTTAATATAGACTCTTTACCAAAGCTACGCTTGGTTAATGCGGCCACAACGCATGCTGTCATCAACGGTACCATGATATGATAATCACCCGACAGCTCAAAAATCATCAAAATAGAGCTCATGGGCGCTTGAATGGTGGCCGCAACCATAGCGCCACATGCCACCAAGGCGTATGCGCCATAAGATTCTGTCCAGGTGGGATACATGCCATGTACAATGCCACCATACAATGCGCCTGCTGTTGCGCCCATAAACACTGACGGCCCAATCATGCCGCCACCAAACTTGCCGCCTGAACAAATGATGCTGGTCAACATTTTCATGACCAATAATACTGCCAGAAATACAGCTAACGGATAACTGCTACCCAACAAATTCGGGGTTACATTCTGCAATAAAATACCATCCACCGTACCATAACCAATGGACATAATTTCAGGAATCATGATGGCAACCAATCCCAGCAAAAGCCCTGCCACGGCTGGCCTTAACTCGGGTATCGCAATATATTTCTCATAGCTGTGCCTTGCCGCGGGCACACCTTTGACAATCACTGTAGCCAACAAGCCGCAAAACAAGCCAAGCCCAATATAAGCAGGAATTTCCCATGAAGAGACAAGCCGAAACTCGGGGATGGTAAACATGGGAAAATTGCCCAATTCCGAGCGCGTAATCACCGTTGCTATCACCGCTGACATCACAATGGGTGTAAATGTGGCAATAGCATAGTCTGCCAAAATCACTTCAAGCGCGAACAGCACACCCGCAATGGGCGCGTTAAAAGATGCTGCAATACCACCTGCTACACCGCAGCCAATAATGGTACGCATTTGCTTTTCATTAAGGCCAAGCCATTGCCCCAGCAACGATGACAATGATGCCCCCAAAGCTACCGTGGGCGCTTCTCTACCCATGGATGCTCCGCTGCCTACAGAAAGAATATTGGCAACAAATTCACCACTGGTTTTACGAAAAGATATTTTCCCGCCCCGTTCAGCCAAGGCCTCAATCACACCTGGTATCACTCGCTCCTCAGTGACGGGCAACCAGCGATTGTTAATCCAGCCTACAATTAAACCCGCAATACTTGGCGCAAGAATAAATGTGGACCAATGCAACTCATGCAAGGCTGTTGACCAGCTTGCTTCACCTGTCCAAATCCGGCTCACCCATTCAATGCCAAAGCGAATCAATAATGCGGCATAGCCTGCCAATATGCCTACGCCAATGGCGATAAAGCCCAAATACAAGGAATCATGCGATTTAACCCATACAGGTAACTCTTTGATGCGTTCAAGTATAGGCTTATTTGACATATTGATTTACCAAATAGTCTAAAAGCCCATGTGCATTGCTGCGCAGCATTTGATAGGCATCTTCAAAGCCATGCTCACCCCCATAATAAGGATCAGGCACATCAGGTGCAGGTGTTATCCCTTCAAAAGCACGCATCATGATAACCTTTTCTGGCAAAGCGCCCATGGCTATCAGGTTACGCCGATTATCGCTATCCATCGCCACAAACACATCCCAATCTCCAATATGATGTTGCGTGATTTGTTGCGCTCTGTGATGCGCCAAACTTAAACCTTTCTCCAGAGCCTTGCTCGCTGAGCGTGGGTCTGCGCCACCGCCCACATGCCAGCTGCCTGTGCCAGCAGATTCAAAGTGAAAAAGATGTGCAATACCTTTTTCTTCAGCCATGGCCTTGACCACCACTTCGGCAAGTGGTGAGCGACAAATATTCCCCAAACACACAAATAAAACACGTAAAGGTTGCTGGCTCATCCCAAATTTTTCTCCGCTTGTGATGCTTGTAAATACAACGGTTCTACCCATGTTTGTGATACCGCTTTGTCATCCATGTCACGCGTAATATACACCAATGCCTGCTCACGCGACAGTGAGACAGGCAGAGTCTGCCATGCATCCAGACTCACGGGTATGGCTGATAATGAAATATAAGCCGAAGGAGGCAAACGCGAAACATCTTCCCAACGCATACATTGTGGTTTTGTAACACATGTATGTCCCGCATATTGCGCGGCATAGACAAGCCCGGAGCGAGCATCTTCAAGCACCCAAAAGTTTGAGCCTGATTTCAATATCCTTTGCTCCACTTGCCTTGCTGTAATATCCAGAGAGGAAAGGGCATATACAGGTCGCTTGAGCGACGCGTTCAAGCCTGCAATGGTTGCGCATGCTACGCGCAAACCCGTAAAAGAACCCGGACCAATGCCCACAGCAAAGGATTGCATATCCTGCCAGGCTAAACCCTGCCCGGTGAGCAAGTTTGAAAGCATGGGTAAAAGCTCTTTGGAATGCGCACGCGGCGTATGCATACTTGCTACTGCTTCCTTGCCATCAGGCAAAAGCAGGCAAGCACTGGCACCTGCCGATGTATCCAGGGCTAATACCGGTGAGGATAACATCGACAAGGCTGCCTGAAAGGATATGGAAAGCTTAGGTGAGCTGGCCGTAGGAGTGCAAACCTGAAAGATACATGTTTACACCGACAAAGCAGAACACTGTGACTAAAAAGCCAAGCACCGTCCACCAGGCCAAGGTCTTGCCTTGTAAACCATGAGAAAATCGCGCATGTAAATACGCGCCATACACAAGCCATACAATCAACGCCCAAGTTTCTTTAGGGTCCCAAGACCAATAACCACCCCAAGCTTC
>CAZLES010000104.1:0-3360 GCA_964558615.1 uncultured Zetaproteobacteria bacterium | reverse complement strand
CAAGTAGCCCGACTTTGTGGCCTTCCTGCGCTAGAGCGACAGCTAAGTTGACGGCCGTGGTAGATTTGCCCACACCACCTTTACCCGATGCCACAGCAACAATGCTTTTAATACCTGGGATTGCTTTTTTTGCACTTTCATCCACTTGTTTTGTTCCGCAGCCTGCCATGATGATGCCCCTTGAACTGGTTTAATACATAGGTAAACGATATGTAGGGCGCAAGCATAACCTTTTCAAGGCAATCATACAGATTAAAAATTCATGGTTATTTCATCATCCTGTTCGTATGCTTGGCTTTGTGAAAGTCCTGATTGTAAAATTATCTGCCTTTGGCGATATCATTCATGCGCTTCCCGCGCTGGACGATGTGCTTGCTCGCCCTGAAGTGGATGAGGTGCATTGGCTTGTGGATAGTCGCTTTGCTTTTGTCACCGAGGTATTACCATCGCAGGTCAAGGTCCACGAGATTGCGCTTAAAGGCGAACATCCTTTGCGTGAAATCAGGCAAACTGTAAAAAAATTAAGGGCTGAACACTTTGATATAGCGCTTGATTTGCAGGGGCTTATCAAATCAGCGGTTTTAGCGCGTTTGATTTGTCCGCGCGTATATGGCTTTGATGCTAAAGTGATTCGAGAAAAGCCTGCATCATGGTTTGAAACATCAAGCTCTGCACACCCTGATGAAATCAGTATTGTGCAGCAGGTGAGAAGGGTAGCGCAAAGCCCTTGGTTATCGGATGAACAAGCGAAACAAGCCATGGCTTATATACCACCAAAGATACACCAAACTTTTGATGCGGAGCTTCCCACAGCTTTGCAAACCATGAAGCCCTGGGTGGTGTTTAACCTTGGCGGCTCATTTGCCACCAAAGAGCTGCCCGATGCTACATGGCTTGAGGTAGGCAAGATGCTCAAAGAAAAGGGGTTTTCTATTGTGTTTTGTTGGGGTAATGCCAAAGAAGAAGCCAAGGCAAAGCGGCTGAATGAGACAGGTTTGGGATATGTATTGCCCAAACGCTTGAGCACACCTGAATTGTGTGTGTTTCTACGGCAAAGTCATGCTGTGATTGCTGCCGATACGGGCATTTTGCATTTGGCAGCAGCCTTGGGCACACCCACGGTAAGCTTTTGGGGGCCAACGCCTTGCGAGCGTAATGCCCCGCATGGCGATTTAGATTTTCATATCGAATCTAAGCCTGAGTGCGGGCCATGCATTCAAAAAACCTGCGATAATTTTATTTGTATGGATAAGATATACGCGTCAGATTTGGTTAATGCTGTTCTTGGTATACCAATACAGGGGGAAGAATATGCCTAAAATATTATGGATGTTTAGCTTGTGGCTGGCTTTGGTGGGTTCTATGTTTGCACCTGCGCATGCCGCGTCACTGGATTGTTTTCCCTTTGTCGGTGAAAAGTATCGGTACTCCGTAGGTTGGGAATTTGTCAACGCGGGTTATCTGGATATTCATGTGACCCAAAAAGGTGCCAATGGTTACAAGGTGCATAATTTTGCGAGAACCAATGGTTTTATTGATTTATTCAAGCGGGTGCGGGACACCATTATTTCCGAAGGTATTTGCTTGAACGGACACATGCAAAGCACACTGTTTGAAACCGATCAACTGGAGCGTTCCTACAAAGCGACCAAAAAAGTCAGGTTTTTATACAGGGAAAACAAGGTGGAATACACCAAAAATGGTAAAACCAAAATGTTTGATGTGCCTGGTGGTTATTTGAATGTGATAGATGCTTTTTATTTGACACGCATGTATCCACCAACGGAAAACCATCCTGTTTCCATCCCTATTTTTGATTCCGAAGAGAAGTATAATGTGGTGGTAAAGCTGCTTAAAAAGGAAAAAATACGTGGGGTTGACGGTAAGCGCGTTGAGTGTTTGGTGATTCAACCCGAATTGAAAACCGAAGGTGTATTTACCAGCGTGGGTATAATCAAAATATGGTTAACCAATGACGCAAGGCGTATTCCGCTTAAAATTACTGCAAAAATCAGGATTGGGCGTATTGTTGTGCGTCTCAAGGAGTATTCTAAAACATGACAGCAAAACCCAACAAGCCGCTAACCCCATACGAAGATTTCTTTTACCATCACAGGCCACGCCTTACTGCTATTGCGGCCCTGATCGTGATTTTTATGGCTGAGCCAACCAAAGTGTCATTGTTGGTGGGGAGTATGATTGTGATTTTGGGTGAAATAGGGCGTACCTGGGCGCTGGGTTATATTGATAAGGATGCGGCACTGGCCACGACTGGCCCTTATGCTTTTACAAGAAACCCCTTGTATGTTTTTAATACTGTGATGTTTATTGGTTTTTGCGTGATGGGCAACAATCTGGTTGCGGCGCTTGTCGCATCGGTGGTTTTTATCTGGATATATATGGTGGTCATTAAAATTGAAGCCGACCGTATGGTGGATTTATTTGGTGAATCATACGCGGAGTGGTCCAGGCATGTGCCTTTATTTATTCCGCGGTTAACGCCATGGAAAGACAGGGCGAAAAAAGCCTATTCCTTTGCCTTGATGCTGGGGCATAAAGAGCCTAAGCATTGGTTTGGGACAGTGGTTGGGCTTTCTATTTTTTATGCGATATATTATTTCCAACATATTTAGAGGCTAAGTTACATTGCATCAGGCTTTATGGGGCAAGCTTAGTAAGCCATTATTCTTTCTAGGCTGGGTTGCGGCGTTGCTTTTGACATGGCAGATGCAAACGCATCACCAACCATGGCAGCCTATTCAGTGGCCAAAGATTTACCCTTCAACGCAAACACAAGCACTTTATCATGAGCAGTTGATTCCCAATGCGGGGCAAGCTTCTAGCCATAGTGCAAGTGTAGCTACACTACCCAATGGTGATTTGATTGCTTTTTGGTTTGCGGGCTCTCGGGAGGGTGCTAAAGATGTGCAAATTTTTCAAAGCTATTTCCGACAACATGAACAGGTTTGGACAGAGCCGCAAGGTATCATGAATACAGAGCAACTGGGTGATGCCTTGGGTCGATATATTGGCAAACTTGGTAATCCCCTAGTATTTGTGGATAAGCAGCAAAAGATATGGCTTGTGTTTGTTTCGGTATCGTATGGCGGCTGGGCTGGTAGCAGCTTGAATATCATGTTTTCGGATGATTTGGGAAAAAGTTGGGGTATGCCCAAGCGTTTGATAACCTCGCCTTTCAAAAATATCAGCACATTGGTGCGCAATGCCATGTTTGCGCTTGAAGATGGTAGTGTGATTGTGCCTGTGTACCATGAGTTTGCAGCCCAGTTTCCAGAGCTTCTTCATTTATCAGCGCAAGGTGAAGTCATAGAGAAGATACGCATGGCAGGCCATGGCGGT
>CAZLES010000103.1:0-3393 GCA_964558615.1 uncultured Zetaproteobacteria bacterium | reverse complement strand
TGATTTTAGGCACAAAAGTTAAGGTCATCTCTTGGATTTGAGTGACAGCCTGAAACAGTGAAATAGCTACCCCAACCACCAATGCAACCACAAGCATAGGTAGGGATAGCATCAAAATCATTTCCAATGCTTCTTTGCCGTAATGGATAACTAAATCGGGGTTCATATACACTATCAAGCAAAGCTGCTGCCAAGTAACAGACCCTAATTTCCCTAGACAATAAAAATTAGTTAATTATTATATAGTTTTTTAATAAAATAAAGGAGAATAATATGAGCATATCCAAAATGATAATCGCTGGGCTAATAGTGAGCAGCCTAAGCCTTACCACAACATCTTTTGCTGCTGATGAAACTCCACTCAAACAGGAAGGCATTCAAATCATCAAAAAATTTGGAGGCACGCTCAAACCCCAACTGATACAAGCCTTGAAAGAAGGTGGTCCAGTCCATGCTATTGAAGTTTGCGCAAACAAAGCGCCCGCTATTGCCAAGCAACTTAGCCAAGAAACAGGCTGGAACGTCAAACGAGTGAGCCTGAAAGCACGCTCTACTTCTGCCAAACCAGATATGTGGGAAGAAAAAGTATTAAAAGGCTTTGATGCCCAGCAAGCAGCAGGAAAACCTGCAGGTAAACTGATGGCGACAAGCATGAAAGATGGAAAGTTTCGTTTGATGAAAGCCCAGATTGTCAAAGGTATTTGCTTAACTTGTCATGGTACAAATATCAAACCTGAAGTCCGTGCCGCCCTACTAAAATACTACCCCAATGATCAAGCAACAGGCTATAAACTAGGTCAAGTCCGTGGTGCTTTTAGTCTCACAAAAGTCTTACACTGAACCAAAGAGGCTAAGCTCTTTAGCCTCTTAATGTTTCCACATCCGATTGAAAGTTTTGCATCACTTGTTGAAGTGCTGCCGTATTCTCAGCAGATTGCTCGGTTAATGGCAAACGAAGTTCACCATCCATCCAACCCAATAGCTCACAAGCTTTTTTCACAGGAATAGGGTTGCTTTCCACAAACATGGCATCGGTGAGGTTTTGTAATGCAAAGTGCATAGCTTTTGCCGTCTCAAAGTCTTTAGTGACTACAGCATCAACCATAGCCTTCATGGTTTTTGGCGCGATATTGGAGACCACAGAAATCACACCCGAACCACCCAAAGTCATAAAAGGTAATACGCTGGCATCGTCACCTGAATAGAATAAAATTCGCCCATCGCATGCCATCATGGTGCGTGTGAGTTGCGCCATATCTGCCGTAGCATCTTTAATGGCGATAATATTGGATACATGCGATAGCCGCGCCACGGTTTCCGGCTGAATGTTGGATGCCGTGCGACCAGGAACATTGTATAAAACCTGAGGGATAGGCACAGCTTCCGCAATGGTTTTGTAATGCTGGTATATACCCTCCTGAGTGGGTTTCACATAGTAGGGTGAAATCAACAGCGCCGCATCCGCACCTAAATCCTTAGCCGCTTGTGTCAGCTCTATAGACTCTGCCGTATTGTTGCTTCCCGTGCCCGCAATCACAGGTACACGACCGTTCACCTGCTCCACAGTTATGCGAATGACTTTCTTATGCTCGGCCACACTTAATGTAGCCGCTTCACCTGTAGAACCAGCAGGCACCACGGCATCCACACCTGCTTCAATCTGGCGCTCAATATGCGCCCGAAAAGCGTCTTCATCAACCTGTCCGTTTTTAAAAGGCGTTACTAACGCCGTCATCACACCATGAAACATATAAGCTCCCATTCAACGTCAGCCAAACTATAACGGTTTTATTTTGAGATTGTCACGGCTGAAAACCCAGCCTGAAAAAGCATGTTTTACTTTAACCAGCTATCCACATCTTTTTCAAGCTCATCCATCATTTTGGATACATCACGAAATGAGCTTGTTTGCAAGTCTTCCATGGGTGGTTTGGGCCTGGCCTTAAGCTCCAAATAATCCTTTTCCAATGTATCCAGCAAACCCGTAATTTCATCGTAATACGACTGCAACTTCGGCAACAGCAGCTCCGCCTGCAAGTGTTTTTGCTTGGTGACCTTCTTGCTCTGCCCAAACAGTTTCCCCATCCCTTTGGGTGAATCAAACAACAACTCAAAAATTTCAGCATACACTTGATGCAAAGCATTATGGCTGGCTTCTATTTGCGCAAATACCGAAAAATCCTGTAAACGGCTTCCCGCGCCATGCAGCCATTTCCCAAACGCACATTCAGTCGCGTCAACAGGTACCTGCTCTTTATCAACAGGAAGACCATTGACCAAAGCTTCCGCGCGCACAAGCCAAGCCTTATGCGAGGCTCGCGCGGCTCTTAGCTCTTTAATGGTATCTGGTATTGGCATCCATTCCTCTCTAATAGAAGCTTAAATGCGTATGATATATACAATTTTAAGTTTTTGCTAGCGAGACACCAATTTGCCCACGTACTGCATCTGTAGTTTGAATCACCACTTGCACCACATCACCCAAACCGATTTGAAACCCACCTCGTTTGGCAGTTAAACGATGGTGCACTTCATCAAGGCTAAAACTTCCTTGCAAATCATCCACATCCAACGAAGCTTCTGCTAAGGTTTCCTTCAAAGCTAAGAACACTCTGCGTTTGGTCACACCTGACACCACAGCATCCATCACCTTGCCTATATCTTTTTTGTGATACAGTGCTGCAAGCATAGCTTGGATATCCCACTCAGCCCTTTGCTGCTTTCGCTCTTGTATGGAAAGGTGCTCGCCTATGGCTTCCAGGTCTTGCCGAGGTGGTTTTTCGCCCGCCAGGACAGCCTTGAGGATGCGATGCGTAGTTAAATCGGCATAGCGGCGAATCGGGCTGGTAAAATGCCCGTAAACATCATATGCCAAACCAAAATGCCCCACATTGGATGTAGTATATTTGGCTTGCTGCATGGAGCGAAGCACCAACTTGTGCAACACTTGAGAAAATGGTTTGCCTTCTGCGGCCGCCAAAGCTTGCTGCACATCTTTGGGGCGTACATCTTCGGTTTTATGATGCCTTATTTTAAGCCCAAATGCGCCCAAAAACGCATTAAGATTATCAATAGCTTCGCGCTCTGGAGCAGGGTGCACTCGATACAATTGTTCTACCTTTTTGCTTTCCAGAAACTCAGCTACTGCTGTGTTGGCAGCCAACATCATCTCTTCAATAAGCTTATGTGATACATGCCTCTCTCTAGCTTCAATACGAGAAACACTATCGCCATCAATCACAGCGCGTACTTCTGGCGCATCAATCTCCAAAGCACCACGTTTGGCTCGATTGCGCTCAAGCACCTGATACAAACCCATAGCTGTATCCAACATGTCGCGCACTTTGGGCTCTTGCACAGCCTTTTTATCTTGGTTTTCAATCCAAGCCGTAG
>CAZLES010000102.1:0-3403 GCA_964558615.1 uncultured Zetaproteobacteria bacterium | reverse complement strand
GCGCATTGAGCAAGCATTGCTTGCTTTTGATGGTGTGGCTGAAGTGAATGTTATTCTTGAAGAGGGTGCGGCATATTGCAAACTCGACAGGAAAGTTGCTGATGAGCAAGCCCTGGTCGCAGAAGCCGCGAGGTTTGCATGATGAGACGCACAGGTGCCCTGAACTCGGCTTGTTTGAGTACAATCAGGAGGTGTGCAAGGCAGACTGAAAAAAAAGTTGACAGAATAAAAGCTCAACCCTATGTTTCGCCGCCCTCACGAGCTATGCCTTAATAAAATCAAGGTGTTTTAAGCTGAGGAAAAGTTTGAAGAGGTAACGATGCCAACAATTAATCAATTGATTCGCAAGCCACGTAAGGACAAGCGAAAAATTAACAAAGTTCCCGCGTTGCAAGCATGTCCGCAACGCCGTGGTGTTTGTACGCGTGTTTATACTACAACGCCAAAAAAACCTAACTCGGCTTTGCGTAAAGTGGCTCGTGTACGCCTGACCAATGGTCATGAAGTAACAGCATATATCCCAGGTGAAGGTCACCGGTTGCAAGAGCATAGTGTTGTCTTGATTCGTGGCGGGCGTGTAAAAGACTTGCCAGGTGTTCGTTATCATGTATTGCGTGGTGTGTTGGATACCACGGGTGTTGAAGGTCGTAAGCAGGCGCGCTCGAAGTATGGCGCGAAGCGTCCGAAGTAAGAGAGGAATTGAGAAATGCCACGTAAAGGTCCAGTTGCACGTCGTCCGTTGATTCCAGACGCAAAATTTGGTGATACTAAAGTTTCGACTGTAGTGAATGCAGTCATGTTGGATGGTAAAAAGGCAAAAGCCGAAGCTATTGTGTATGGCGCTATGGAAATTGCGGCACAAAAAACAGGTGAAGATCCATTAAATGTGCTTCATCGTGCTTTGGAAGCTGTGCGTCCGTTAGTGGAAGTTAAATCCCGCCGTGTTGGTGGCGCAACGTATCAGGTGCCGATTGAAGTTTCTGAGCGCAGGCAGCAGTCGTTAGCTGTGCGTTGGCTGGTAGAGTTTTCTCGCAAGCGTTCTGAACAGACTATGGCAGAGCGTTTGGGTCATGAGCTTGTTGATGCTATCAATGAGCGCGGCGGGGCCTATAAAAAACGAGATGAAACACACCGTATGGCGGAAGCAAACAAAGCGTTTTCACACTTCCGCTGGTAAGTTGATGAATCGCTGGCTGCTTGCGTAAAGTAGTATTGTTATTAAAAAGATTTGTTCTAAACAGTTTTAGAAAAGGAGTAGTACCGTGGCAAGAACAACACCACTAGAGCGTATGCGCAATATTGGTATCATGGCGCATATTGATGCGGGGAAAACCACCATCACTGAACGCATCCTTTTCTATACTGGCGTTTCACATAAAATTGGTGAGGTGCATGATGGCGCTGCAACCATGGACTGGATGGAGCAAGAACAAGAACGTGGTATCACGATTACATCGGCTGCTACAACCTGTAGCTGGAAAGATCATCGCATCAATATTATTGACACCCCTGGTCACGTGGACTTCACGATTGAGGTAGAGCGCTCCTTGCGTGTGCTTGATGGTGCCGTTGGCGTTTTTTGTGCGGTAGGTGGTGTGCAACCACAATCTGAAACAGTGTGGCGGCAAGCGGATCGCTACAATGTTCCTCGTATTGCATTTGTAAATAAAATGGACCGTACTGGTGCTGAATTTTTCCGTGTTGTGGATGAAATTGCCAATCAGCTGGGTCATAACGCCGTGCCCCTGAATGTGCCGATTGGTGCTGAGGATCAATTCAAGGGTGTGATTGATTTGGTTAGCATGAAGGCTTATGTTTGGAATGATGATGCCATGGGCTCGAATTATTCCGTGGAAGATATTCCTGCCGAGTTACAAGAGCAAGCCGACGAATACCGTGAAAACCTTTTGGATGCGGTGTCCATGGTCGATGAAGACTTGATGGAGCTTCATTTGGAAGGTGAAGATATTCCTGAAGACCAGTTAAAGGCTGCCATTCGCAAGGCGGTTCTGGATATTTCAATTATTCCGGTGCTGTGCGGTACAGCCTTTAAAAACAAAGGCGTGCAAACCCTGTTGGATGCTGTGGTTGATTACATGCCATCACCTATTGATATTCCGCCAATTAAAGGTGTTAAGGTGGATTCAGACGAAGAAGATTTTCGTCCGTCGTCTGATGATGAGCCGTTTTCTGCCTTGGCATTTAAAGTGATGACTGATCCATTTGTGGGTGTATTAACATTCTTCCGTGTCTATTCAGGTGTGTTGGATTCGGGTTCTTATGTGTTGAACTCTGTGAAAAACAAGCGTGAGCGTGTGGGTCGTATTCTGCAGATGCACGCAAATGACCGTAAGGAAATCAAGGAAGTTCGTGCTGGTGATATTGCTGCAGCCGTTGGTCTTAAGGTGACCACTACGGGTGATACGCTTTGTGACATGGATAACCCAATTGTGCTTGAGCGCATGGAATTCCCTGAACCAGTAATTTCTGTGGCAATTGAGCCTAAGACTAAAGCTGACCAAGAGAAAATGGGTGTTGCACTGGGTAAACTTGCTGCAGAAGATCCATCTTTCCGAGTAAAAACAGATGAAGAAACAGGTCAAACCATTATTTCAGGTATGGGTGAGCTGCACTTGGAGATTCTGGTTGATCGCCTGAAACGTGAGTTCAAGGTGGATGCCAATATTGGTAAACCACAAGTGGCATACCGTGAAACCATTCGTGGCTCTGGCAAGTTTGAAGGTAAATTTGTTCGTCAGTCTGGCGGTCGTGGTCAATATGGTCATGTTTGGCTGGAAATTGAGCCGTTGGAAGCTGGTGGTGGATTTGAGTTTGAAGATAAAATTACAGGTGGTGTTGTGCCGCGTGAGTATATCCCCGCGGTGGGTAAAGGCTGCGAAGAAGCCATGCAAAATGGTGTCTTGGCGGGTTATCCCATGGTGGATATTAAAGTGGCGCTTGTTGATGGCTCTTACCATGATGTGGATTCGAGTGAAATGGCATTCAAGGTGGCCGCATCCATGGGCTTCCGTAAAGGCTGTGAGCAATGCCAGCCCGTGATTCTTGAACCGATTATGAAGGTTGAGGTGGTGACACCTGAAGAGTATATGGGTGATATCGTTGGCGATTTGAACCGTCGTCGCGGTAAAATTCAAGGTATGAATGATCGCGGTATTGCCAAGGTTGTTGATGCTGAAGTTCCATTGTCTGAAATGTTTGGTTATTCCACAAACTTGCGTTCCATGTCGCAGGGGCGTGCAACATACACCATGCAGTTTGTACATTATGAAGAGGTACCACGTAACATTACAGAAGAAATTATTGCAAGTGTAAAAGGTTAGGAGAGAAAAAATGTCTAAGGAAAAGTTTGAGCGCAACAAGCCGCATGTCAACATAGGCACGA
>CAZLES010000101.1:0-3416 GCA_964558615.1 uncultured Zetaproteobacteria bacterium | reverse complement strand
CAACGCCATTGAACCGCATTGCCAAAGCCATGGATGCGCTTGAAGATGGGAAAATAGAACAGGTACATTCACTGATGCAAGGCGCGATTGGTGAGTTGCTGGATTCTTTGGGCAAGTTCCAGAAGCAAGCTGTTGAAACCTACTTGTTGAAGCAAGTGGTCAACGAAAATCCGCAAGCCATTATGCTAGCAGATAAAGATTCTTTGGTTATCAATTACATGAATCCAGCCGCACAATCATTGTTTCAGAAGATTGAAAAGGCATTGCCTTGTCCTGTTAGTGAGATGGTCGGGAAAAATATTGATATATTCCACAAAAACCCATCGCATCAGCGCAATATGCTGATGGATGAGAGTAAGTTGCCTATCACTGCATCATTTGAGATTGCAGGACGCACCATTGAATTTAGCGCACATGCCTTAAAAAACACACAAGGCGAATGGATATCTATCATGGTAGCGTGGACGGATGTGACCGAGCAAGCAGCGCTGGCTGAAGATTTTGAGCGCAATGTTGGTGCTATGGTGCAGGAGTTGATTGCTTCAGCGGTTGATATGGAAAAGTCATCGAAAATATTGTCTGAAGTTGCGGAATCCTCACTACATGAAGCTGAAAGTGTGTCGATTGGCGCAAGTGAAGCCAATCAAAACACGACCAGTGCCGCAAAAGCTGCTGAGGAAATGTCTGCATCCATCTCTGAAATTATCAATCAAGTGCAAGGTGCTGTAACCATTTCAGAGCAGGCTGTGCATGAAGCTAAAAATACCAACCAAACTGTGGGTAAACTTTCTGCTGTTTCTGAAGAAATCGGGCAGGTGGTTAGTGTGATTACGGATATTGCCGAGCAAACCAATCTTCTCGCCCTAAATGCCAGCATTGAAGCTGCAAGAGCAGGTGAGGCAGGGCGTGGGTTTGCGGTGGTTGCGGGAGAAGTCAAAGAGCTTGCCAATCAAACGGCAAAGGCAACCGAGCAAATATCCTCGCAAATTACAGCTATTCAACAAGAGAGCCATGGCGCGGCGGAAGCCATTCAGAAAATTGCGGACATCATTGAGCAAATGAATGCAACCAATGAAGCCATTGCTACAGCTACCGATCAGCAAAGCCAAGTCACACAAAATATTGTAAGCAGTGTGATGTCGGCATCTTCGGCGACAGAGCAGGTCAGTAGCGCGATTGATGGGGTGAGCAAGGCTGCCAGCAGTACAGGGCAGGCTGCGCAAAAAGTGAATGTGGCCGCAGTGAGTATTCATGAAAAAGGCTCAGACTTATCGGATAGAGTGAAAGCATTTCTGGATAGTTTGAGAAAAAAGTAACATCAATTCAGGCTGATGATACGAAAACATGCCAAACAAAAAGGCTAAATACGAAAAATATCGCATGTGTAAAAGCGGGCTCTGCTTTAGCTGTTGCTATGCGTGAAGCAGGGGATAAGCCATCCAATATATCAATGGATGCAGTAGAAGACACATCTTTAGAAGCCCTTGTATCTACAGAGGCGGAAGAAGAAGACCAACATCAGGTATCGGGTGAACAAAAGCTAGTTGCGACTTCTGAATTATCCGATGCAGAAGTTAAGCGTGCGATAACAACGCAATCACAATCTAAAGGCAAACGTAAAAAGCCGCTTTGGCAAAAGCGTTTGCTTCAATTTGTGTCAGGCAATCATACTAGGCGGGAATGGCTATTGCTTGGCGAGCGGGTATTTTCTCATCCTCGCTATGCCTTTATTGTCATGGGGGCATTAACCCTTTGCTTTTTTGAGCGGTATTTATTTGTTCTGTTGCCCATGGCTTTATTTTTTACCACCGAGTGGTGCATGCGCTTCTGGCTGCAAAAGGAAAGAGGCTTTCGCAACAAACTGGAGCTCACATTCCTGATTCTTGATGGATTAGCTACTATCAGCATGTATTTTTCCATTTTTATGCCATCATCCTTGATGGAGCAGGGCATTTACTTGCGTATCGCCCGTTTGTTCCGTGGTATGTATATGCTGCGCATGCTGCGCATTTTCCGCTTTCTCACCTACGATGCCATGGTTTTTTCATTGCCGATTGCCATGGCTATTATTGGGTTTGCAGGTATAGCATGGGCTATCCCTTCGGTTGCTTTATACATTGGCGTGATTCTTGTTCTTGAAACAGGTTATCGAGCATATTCCATACATCGTGTACTTCCCAAAGGTATGCGCAGAAGTCTGGAGCTTTTCTTTATCCCTGTTGATATATTCGCAGCCGTCGCGGTGATGGGTGTGTTTCCCGGGTTGAGCTCATCCTGGGTTATTTTGCGGCTGGCAAGGTTTCTTATCATCCTTAACCCTCTGGGAAGAATTGTTGAAGCGGCAAAACGTGTGTTGTTGCGCCCGGAAGTTCGTCAGGAAGGGAGTATGCTGGCTGGGTTGTTTGTTGCTTACATGATTGTAGGCTCTCTGGCGATTTGGTTTGTGTATCCTGGCCTGGACATGAATGATGATAACATGGCCAATGATACGGATTACACATCATATCAGGTGTTGTTGTATGTGTTTCGTTTAATGATTGACCCTGGGGCGGCGCCACCGCAAGCCTTTTCGCCTGCTATCGCGTTGCTAACGGCTACATTGGTGATTTCGGGCGTATTCTTTTTTGCTCTGGTGGTGAGCCTGGGCTCTAATGTGATGAAATATATGCTGGAAGAGCTTGCCAACAGTTCATTGTCCGCGCGAGAACATATGTTGTTTATGGGGCATAATGAGCAGGCGCTTCCCATTTTGCGCAAGGTTGGGCAGCTCTGCGCCCGTATGCAGCATACCTTTCCTTCCGTCTGGATTTTTCATGAGAAAGCTCTGGTGGGCGCGTCTCAGGTGGGTAGCTGGTTAAGCGTGCGGGTGGTTGCAACAGGCACACGCAATATCGTGGAACAATTCAAGATATCAGGTGTGCGGCAATTGGTGATGTTTATGCAAAAGCAATATCAGCCTGACGCGGCTGAAGTGGCCGATATGCATCATTTGGCGCGGGAATTAGATGTGGATGGCTTGCTCATCGCCGATAGCGCCATGCCGGAAAGCTTGCAGCAGATATATCAAGATTCCCTGCAAATGAAGGCCGTGGACTCCGCATCGGTGCGCGCGCGGATGTTGTATCAAATGCATCATTGCAGTGAAATGCCAGAGCTTGGCATCCATTTGTTTGACGTGGTTGGC
Organism: uncultured Zetaproteobacteria bacterium; assembly: GCA_964558615.1. Taxonomy (GTDB): domain Bacteria; phylum Pseudomonadota; class Zetaproteobacteria; order Mariprofundales; family Mariprofundaceae; genus Ghiorsea. The sequence goes on along the minus strand of CAZLES010000101.1, from coordinate 232 downwards.
GGAGAAACAGGATTAAATGCCTTACTATGGACATTTAAGGTTGTGCCTAGTCCTGCGGGTGCTGTGATTCAGCACAATCAAAAGACGATATTGCTTGAAGCCTGGCTGACCAACTGCTTTGAGGAAGGATTAAATATCCTTGCGGCAAGACGGGAAGATGGCTCCTATGTTTTATTCAGTGATTTGATGCATTGGCAGCGAGAAGAAAGCTTTGATGTGGTGATTGTGATTG
>CAZLES010000100.1:0-3447 GCA_964558615.1 uncultured Zetaproteobacteria bacterium | reverse complement strand
TTATTCTCTCGGGCGGCCCTAATTCTGTGAATGATGAAGATACCTTTGCAGCACCGCAATGTGTATTTGATATGGGTGTGCCTGTGTTGGGCATTTGCTTTGGTATGCAAACCATGGCAGCGCAATTGGGTGGCGCGGTTGAAGAAGGTACAACACGTGAGTTTGGCTATGCTGAAATCATGACATCTGGTGATTCTTCCTTGTTGAATGGCATTGAAGACAAGCCAGGCGGCAAGCTGGATGTATGGATGAGTCACGGTGACAAGGTTACGCGATTACCTGAAGGTTTTAAGGTGATTTGCAGCAATGATGCAACACCGATTGCGGGCATGGCAGATGAAGCGCGTCAATTTTATGCGTTGCAGTTTCATCCTGAAGTAACACACACACGCCAAGGCAAGGTGATACTATCGCGTTTTGTACATGAGATTTGCGGCTGTGCGCGGGATTGGAATATGCCGCATTACATTGATGAAGCGGTGGCTAAAATTCGTAAGCAAGTGGGTGATGAAGAAGTTATTCTTGGTTTATCAGGAGGAGTGGATTCATCGGTGGCAGCGGCGTTGTTGCAGCGCGCGATCGGCGATCAACTGACTTGTATCTTTGTGGATAATGGCTTGCTTCGCCTGGGGGAAGGCGAGCAAGTGATGGACATGTTTGCTGGCAATCTGGGCGTGAAAGTGGATCGTGTGGATGCGGAAAAGATTTTTCTGGATGCGCTTGCGGGCGTGTCTGACCCTGAAGAAAAGCGCAAAATCATTGGCCGTGAATTTGTGCATATTTTTCAAGAGGAAGCAGCGCGTTTACCCAATGCCAAATGGTTGGCGCAAGGTACCATTTATCCTGATGTGATTGAATCAGCAGGCTCGAAAACCAAAAAGGCACACACCATCAAATCTCACCATAATGTGGGCGGGCTGCCTGATACACTTCACCTTAAATTGCTTGAGCCATTGCGTGAGCTGTTCAAAGATGAAGTTCGCGAATTGGGCGTGGCGTTGGGTTTGCCGCGTGAGATGGTGTATCGTCATCCATTCCCTGGCCCTGGATTGGGCGTGCGTATTTTGGGCGAAGTGAAAAAAGAATATGCGGATTTATTGCGCAGGGCGGATGCAATTTTTATTGAAGAGCTTCGAGCGGCAGAGTGGTATGACAAAGTTTCGCAGGCCTTTGTTGTCTTCTTACCCGTCAAATCTGTGGGTGTGATGGGCGATGGACGCACCTATGAATGGGTGGTTTCTTTGCGTGCGGTAGTGACACAAGATTTTATGACGGCACACTGGGCAGAGCTGCCATATGATTTGTTGGGGAAAGTGTCCAACCGAATCATCAATGAGGTTCGTGGTATTAACCGTGTGGTTTATGATGTGTCAGGTAAACCACCTGCAACTATTGAATGGGAGTAAAGTTTTAAGTTGGAAATCAAAAGGAGAGAAAAAATGAAAATAAATGTGTTAGTTGTAGCCATGTTTGCTTTGGGCTTAGCTGCTTGTAATCAGGCTGCAGAGAAAGCGCCTGAACAAACAATCAGCTTAGATACAGAAGTACAAAAATTGAGCTATGCGATGGGTATGGATGTTGGTAAATCGCTAAAAAATCTTGATGCTGATGTTGATGCGGATGCGTTCACACTGGCCGTCAAAGATGTGTTGGCAGGTCATGAAGCAAAATTGTCAGAAGAGGTGGCGGCGAATATTAAGCAAACCTTTTTCCGCAAAAGGCAAGAAGAGCAAATGAAAAAACGCCAACAAGCAGCGGCTGAGAACAAAGCTAAAGGTGAAAAATTTTTAGCTGAGAATGCGAAAAAGAAAGGTGTTACAGTCACAGACAGTGGATTGCAATATGAAGTAATTAAGCAGGGTGATGGCCCAAAACCTAAGCCTGATGATACTGTAAAAGTTCATTACAAAGGCACAACCATTGATGGTGTTGAATTTGATTCATCATATTCACGCGGGCAGCCGATTTCTTTTCCTTTGAACGGTGTGATCAAAGGTTGGAGCGAGGGGGTTGCTTTGATGCCTGTGGGCAGTAAGTATCGCTTCTTTATTCCTGCTGAACTTGCATATGGTGAGCGTGGCGCAGGGGCTAAGATTGGCCCTAATGAAACGCTTATTTTTGAAGTTGAACTGCTTGGGATTGAAAATAAATAAATTTTGATATCCATGCTGCGTTTAGGAATGGTATTATGCTGCGCCTTGCTTTTGATGAGCAAGGCGTTTGCCGTTGAGTTTGAAGTGTATCAATCTTCGTATCAGCCCCTAAACCTTGCTTTTTTGATGGCATCTGAGGATGAATATTCGGCTCAAGCTGCTGAAATCACAAAGGTAGTGATTCATGACTTGGATGCGAGCCGCTCTTTTCAAAGCTTAGACCCATTGAGCTTTTTGGTGAATGCCCAAGATGTATGGGGTCATGTGGACTATGCAGATTGGCGTATTATTGGCACGGATATTTTGGTGGTAAGCAAGTTGATGAAGCAAGATATAGGCTGGGTAGCCCAAATCCAAATTCATCAGCCTTTTAGCCAAAAATTGCTAGCTGAAGAAAGCATCACTCAGAAAGATGGTATGCTCAACCAAACATTTGCACATCGTATCGCAGATTATATTTATCATCAGCAAACAGGTTTGCCCAGCTATTTTACTTCTCAAATTGTGTTTGTGCATAAGGAAAAAGGCCTATCACGCCTGATGATGATGAGCCATGATGGGCAAAATATACAAGAAGTGAGCAAGGGCTTTACTATGCTTTTATCACCTGACTTATCGCCTGATCGCTCTCAAATTGCCGTGAACACGTATGTCAAAGGTCGGCCAAGGCTTGAGTTTCTTCAGGTTCAAACTAGGCAAAGCAAAGTTTTTGCGCAATTTAAGGGCCTAAACAGTACACCAGAGTTTTCGCCTGATGGTCGGTTTGTTGCTGCTACATTGTCTTACACGGGTAATAGTGAAATTCATATTTATGATATAGCTAAGAAAAAGTGGAAACAGTTCACATATAACAGTGCCATTGATACCACGCCCACATGGTCGCCTGATGGCAAGTGGATTGCTTTTACCAGCAATCGTAATGGTTCACCACAAATTTATCGCAAGCCTATTGCTGGCGGCAAGGCAGAAAGGATAAGCCTTGAAGCAAGCTACAACACATCGCCAGTATGGGCGCCAATTGGCGATAGAATTGCATTTGTAACTAAAAAAGGCTGGGAATATGCGATTGCCACTGTACATGTGGATGGAACTGGACTACGTTATTTGGCAACGGGGCAGAGAATTGAATCACCAACGTGGTCACCCAATGGACAGATCATTTTGTATGCCGCTGAAGCATATGGCAAGAAACATATTTATAGCGTGCCTATTTGGGGCGGGGAAGCTAAACGCATGACCCCAAGAAATTTAGACGCATCAGACCCAACTTGGGTGAGGTAGGGAGAGGATTGTA
>CAZLES010000099.1:0-3451 GCA_964558615.1 uncultured Zetaproteobacteria bacterium | reverse complement strand
CTTGCCCAGCCAGAAATTTCCTGACCAACCGTGATAGGGGTTGCATCCATCAAATGCGTGCGCCCGATTTTTATCACATCTCGGGTTTCATCGGCTTTTTGTTCAAGGACTTGTTGCAAGTGTTGCAACGCGGGAATCAGCTTGTGTAGCAATGTGTCTGATGCCGCAATATGAATGGCTGTGGGAATCACATCATTGGAAGATTGTCCCATGTTCACATCATCATTGGGGTGGATGTTTAAGGAAGCATTGATTTGGCCGCAACGATGCGCGATGACTTCATTGGCATTCATATTGGTGGATGTTCCCGAACCTGTTTGAAAAATATCCACAACAAAGTGTTCATCCCACTTGCCCGCTGCCACTTCAGTTGCAGCCTTGGCGATACATGTTGACTTATCAGCATCCAGCTTGCCAAGGGCATGGTTGATATTTGCCGCTGCTGTTTTGATATGCCCCAGTGCCTTGATAAACACACGGGGAAACCTTAAATCTGAAATGGGGAAATTGGCGATGGCACGTGCGGTTGATGCGCCATACATGGCAGATTCAGGCACTTGCATATCACCCATGGCATCGTGTTCAGTGCGTGTTTTATTGCTCATCCTTACTCCGTTTCAAGCATAACATGGTAATATCGTCATCACGAGTATGAAAGCCTTTTTCATCCAGACAAGCAAGCATGGATGATGGTAATACCGCAGGGTCTAGTGCATGGCGAAGCCGAAACCAGGCTTCCACATTTTCATCTCCAAACATCTCTCCTGCCGCGTTTCTGGCTTCCGTGATACCATCCGTACAGGCAAACAGCGTATCACCTATACCGAGCCTGGTTGTTTCAACATGCAGATTGATATGTTCCAGCATCCCTAGTGGTGGTGAGGTGGCTTCAAGGTGTGAGATATGATTCTGATGCCATAAAAGTGGAGGAATATGCCCCGCATTGACCCATTGCAGGCTGTGCTGGTGGTAGTCGAGCTCTGCCATGAACAAAGTCACAAAGCGCCCACCTTGCAAGGATTGATGTAAGGACTGGTTGATATAACTTGCGGCATCCAAAAGCGTGATGGTTTCGCCATTGGCAAGGGCGTGTAGCATGGCCTGCAGGTTCGCCACGGTTAAAGCAGCAGGATAACCTTTACCTGCCACATCCGCGATAATCAGCCAGATAGAGCCATTATGGCGCGGGATATAATCATAGTAATCACCACCTACAGCATGGCAGCTCTGCTGGAAGCCTGCAATGGCATAATGGGGAATATGAGGCTCACCCTTGGGCATCAATCCTTTTTGAATATCACTGGCAATGGCCAGTGAATCCTTCAAGCTGTCGCGTTCTTTCAGCCCGGCGAGCGCAGTATTCAGGCCTCTGGCAAGCTCGCCCATCTCGTCATCCATCATGATGGCAACATGACCATCAAACTTGCCTTGCCTTAGAAAGTTAAGTCCCATTGCCAATTCTCGAGTGATACGATGTACTGTACGGCTGGTAATCCATACCAGAGCCATGCCACCAAAGATAAGATTGGCGAACAACACAATGGCCTGCATAAGAATAAAGTGTTGCTCGGTATCATCATTGCTACCCAGCATAAGCCAGGAAAACAAAGCCAAAATACTTACAGGTAACAAGCTGGTTACACTGAAAATAAGCCAAGGGCGATTGGCAGAACGCATCAGCCAGGGATAGGTGTGGAAATGTTCCAAATCGCCAATAAACAGGTTTTGCAGGGATAGTTTTTTACGCGCTTTGGCCATCCATGCCATGGTTAAGGCAATGGCCGTGGTGGGAATCAGAATACCCAGGCCAAAACCAACACTGAAAATCAGCGCGGTCATCATACGGGGTGTGAAATCATGATCCAAAGCCAGAGAAGAAAGAAAAATAACAGCCAAAATAAAGACAACAGAAACAAGGCCAGCAAGAGCAAAGCTTTTAAGCGCGCGTTTGGGCAGCATGGCCATGGCCTGTTCTAGTGATTGATGTGTATTCGAGCGTATCGCTTCTTGAATGGGCTGATGCGCCCAAAAGGCGCTGGCGGCAAAAATCAAGAGAAAGATAAGCGGGTTGATAAAGAATAGCCAGGTTGGGATATGTGTAATCAAAGGGTTGTCAGTCAAGCGGATAACACTTTGCGCGAATAGCAGCATCACAGGAATCACCCACAAACTTTTCAGGTATTGGCTGATGCCTATATGTTGGATATGAGACTCCATATTATTTTTCAAGTGGAGGCTCCATTACTTCGTTATTCTGTGCGGTTTGCTGGGCAATATATGCTTCATCAACCTTGGGGCTTATGATACTTTGTTTGACAGCGGTGATATAAATAATGCCACCATGTGGCCGGTGCAGGCCTGCAACATGATACATATGCTCAAAGATTTCGTCAGCTTGTTGGGCAGGTGCCAAAACGGATATAACGATTTTTTCAGTTTGTTGCCCCAAACCTTTCATGGACGGAGTAATTGAACTTCTCCCAAGCCCACGTGCAAAATGATTTACCACAGCCTGGATACCAAAGTTGGCATCAAGGCTTTGCACAGCTTCCTGGGCTTTATCTTCTGCCGCGATACAGGTAATCAGTTTAAACATCAGATTTCTTCGCGTCGTTGGCAGAGATCGCGTCCAAAATATGCTGCGGAATGTAGGTGGCGGCTTTTTCAACGCGTGTTAAATAAATCATACCCATACCTGGCGTGTCCAGATGGCCTGCAATCGACATTTTTTCAAATATCATATCGCTTAAATCACTGGGCACGAGAATATTGATGATTTCCTTTTCCGCATTGACCGCAACGGAAAGCACACCAAGCATTTCCTGCACACCATGCCCATGCCCGTAATGAATAGTTGCCCCTTGCGCACCTGCATCCTGTGCTGCCTTGAGTACAGCTTTGGCACGACCACGCTGTACGATACATGTAATCAAAAACACATCGGTTAATACATTAATATGTTGCACACTCATGCAGCTTCTCCCTGGGTTTGCTGATCCATAGCACGATGTTTTTTATGTACTTTGTATTGCACCCAAAGCCCTGTCAGCAAGACGGTGAGTATAGGCCCAATCGAGGCCAATGCCAAAATACCAAACCCTTCAATAGCATCCACGGCATTGCCCAGACCCAGACCCATGGCCAGGACAAGAGGGACGGTGATAGGCCCCGTGGTAACACCAGCACTATCCCAAGCAACATTAACAAATTCTTCGGTAGATAGCCAAGTGAGCAACAATGCCAGTGTATATAATGGTATTAATATATATGCCAGTTTCAAACTAAAAATAATTTTTAAGACACCCAGCGCAATGCCACAGGCCACTCCCAAAGCCACAGCATAGACCAGCACTTTTTTCTCAAACGCGCCATTGGTCAGAGTATCGACAGTATTACCCAAAGCATTGAGCGCAGGCTCGGCAACAGTTGCGCCAAAGCCCAAAACAAAAGC
>CAZLES010000098.1:0-3467 GCA_964558615.1 uncultured Zetaproteobacteria bacterium | reverse complement strand
TATCATCAACATGAATACCACGGCTTGCCACATCTGTTGCAATCAATAGTTTAAGCTCGCCCTTGGTGAACATTTCCAATATTTTCATACGTTTACGCTGCTGTACATCACCCGAAAGTATGCCTACCTGAAAGCCATATTGCGCGAGGTCTCGGGCAAGCTTTTCTCCGGTACGCTTTTCATTGACAAACACCATGCCCCGTTGCACGTCCATGTGTTTTAATAAATACATCAACAACGGCAGCTTTTCTTCCATGGCGGTGTAATACATGCTCTCAACAATGTTTGTTGCCGTAATATCCCCTGTTTCCGCCTGAACTTTTTCAGGGTTGTTCATGTAATCGTATGCCAGTTCCATCACACGATGTGAAAGTGTGGCCGAAAACATCAAGGATTGACGCTGATCGTATTTGGGCAGACGGCGTAGCAAAAAGCGCAAGTCCTTGATGAAACCCAAATCAAACATGCGGTCTGCTTCATCCAGCACCATAACATCCACGGCTTTAAGGTCGTAGCAACGCTTTTTATGGAAATCAATCAAACGGCCAGGTGTACCAATCAATATATCAACGCCTGTTTCAAAAGGACGCTGTTGCTTTTCATAATCCACGCCACCAAAGACAGCATGTACCTTGATATTGGTGTATTTGGCAAGTTGCTTTGCGTCCTGAGCGATTTGCACCACCAGCTCTCGTGTTGGCGCAATCACAAACACCCGAGGCTGATTGACCAAACGCCCTTTTTTTACGGGGTTTTCAATGAGGTGTTTAAGCGCAGTAATCAAAAAAGTTGCTGTTTTCCCTGTTCCCGTACGGCCTTGTCCCGCAATATCTTTACCGGCTAAAGTTATGGGAAAGGCAATGTTTTGTACTGCGGATAGTTCAGTATAGCCCAAGTCATCAATAGCGTGTAATAAAGCAGGGGGCAACCCCAACTTGGTAAACTCTGTTACCTTATCAGGTGTCCAGGTATCATCAGCCCGTACAGGCTTGGCAGGCTTAAGCTTTACATGCTCTGCGCGTGACTTGTGTTTCGTTTTGGCTTGGGGTGCAGATTTTCGCTTTTGAGGCTTTGGTTTCTGACCTTGCCGTTTTGCCGCGTCATTTTTATGTTGACGCAGCTTGCGTGATGCGTGCCCGCGTTTGGGTTTGCCATTGGTATGCGTCTGCTTTGACTTGTTAGTTCCAGGTGTAGTTGGTGGCGCCTGCTTGGGTTTACCTTTTAACACCGTCTTGATTTTTTGTACCAAACTTGAAATCATGTGATGTCCTTATTTCTCTGGCCTTGTATCTTCAGCAAAAGTGGGTTGTGGCTCCTGTAGGCCGTATGGGTCTTCATGAATGATGACTTCAGCATCAGTCCATTTTTCCTTGATAATTGCCTCCACTTCATCGGCAATGGTGTGTGCCTGCATAAGGCTTAATTGGCCATCCAGCTCCAGATGGAACTGGATAAAGTATGTTAAACCAGCCTTACGCGTGCGCAAATCATGTATGCCCTTGACCTCAGGATGGGATAGAGCCAGACGCTTAATGTCTTCGCGCGCTTCACTCGACAACTCTTTATCCATAAGCTGATCAATGGCATCACGGGCAATTTCCCAGGCGCTGTGCAAAATATAAAAAGCGATACCCAGCGCAAAAATCGGGTCAAATCCCGCCCAGCCATACATGGCCAACAACAAGGCAATAACGACAGCAATATTGACCAAAAGGTCTGTTTTGTAATGGATGGAATCCGCGGCAATAGCGGTGGAGCCTGTTTGCCGCACCACATACTGTTGAAATGTAATGAGCAACAAGGTCAACACGATAGACACTGCCATTACAATAATACCCGCATCCAAAACTTCCAAAGCTTGTGGGTGAAACAAGCGGTGAATCGACTCAAGCAACAAGAAAATGGAAGAGCCGGCAATAAACATGGATTGCCCAAGACCTGCCAAAGCTTCTGCCTTGCCATGGCCAAAGCGATGCTCCTTATCCGCAGGCTGCAAAGCATGACGTACAGCGAATAAGGTAATCAGCGAAGCTGCCGCATCTAGGCAAGAGTCAATCAAAGTGGCGAGCAGGGTGATGGAATCTGTCATCATCCATGCTATCAGCTTTGCGACAATTAATATCAATGCCACGCTTGCCGAGGCATAGGTTGCAAGGCGCATCAAGCGCGCATGACTTGCATTCACATGCTGCTCAGGCGGCCGCATCCAGCTCAACCTTTGACCCGCAGAAGAAAATGCGTTCTTGCTGAATCATATCCAAGCCTGTGGTGGGTAGTTCTGCTTCCAGTTTGGCCACATCTTCCCGATTACCCTTGGTTTCAGGATGTTTGGCAATCAAATAGGCACAAATATCGCAATATTCTTCAATGGAAATATCATAAGTACCAATCGTTCTAGCAACTTTGATGATGTCCTCTTTATCATAACCCATCAGCGGCGAAAGCAGTGGCAAATCCGCGGCATCATAAATGGCATGGATATTTTCAAGCGTTTGGCTGGCCACCTGCCCCAAAGCGTCACCAGTGACCAAGGCTTTGGCTCCCACTTCACGCGCGATGATTTCCGCATTCCGAATCATGTGTCGCTTATATATAATCATGCGGTAGCGAGGGGGCACAAGTGCTATGGCATGGCGCTGAAATGCTTCCAAATCTATCATCACCAGTTGAACCCGCCCCTGATACAATGACAGTTGTTTGGCCAGTTGCTCAATTTTTGTGAAATCACGGTTGATGGTGCTATTGTATAAATGCACCAGTGTTACCCGCATGCCGCGCTTCATCATCATATATGCGGCTACAGGGCTATCAATGCCACCTGAAAACAAAACCACACCATGCCCTGAAGAACCCACAGGCAAGCCACCAGCACCTTTGCGTTTATCGGTATAAATAAAGGTGGAATGTTCGCCTACTTCCACATACACCGTGATTTCCGGGTGGCTAATATCCACGGTAAAATCAAACTGTTTTTTCAAAAAACCACCTACTTCAAAATTGATGTCTGTGCTTGTCAGCGGAAAACGCTTGAACGAGCGGCGCGCGCGTACGGCAAAACGTTTGCCTTGCGCATCAGGATAAGCTGTTGCAATGGCTTGTTGTGCTGTTGCTCGCATGGCTTCAATGTCGGATGCGCATTCAAATGCTACGGCAAAGTTGCTAATGCCTGGAATCAGCGCCAAATGTGCCAGCATATCATCTGTAACCTGTTCAACATGCAGCAACATGCGCCCATGCTCTTTATCAATTTTGGTTGTGCCTATCAGTTGCTTGATATTTTTGGCAAGCCTGCGCACAAAATCACGCCGATTTTTCCCTTTGAGCGCAAGCTCCGCGTAGTGGATGAGGATATGCTGCATCAAGCGCTCACCACATCCAAACAGCGTTGGCACAACGCGTTATGTACATCATGGGCTGCATCCGCTGGTGTGCCCACCACATAGCAGCGCGGGCATTTGATGCCTTCT
>CAZLES010000097.1:0-3563 GCA_964558615.1 uncultured Zetaproteobacteria bacterium | reverse complement strand
CTCGGCGTTGCTCGGCATTCATTTGGAACCACCAAACTTCACGCCTCGCGCCTTGATTGGCCTCATTGGGTGCAGCAGCGACAACATCATCATTAGTGTTAACAGGCCCTACATGAAATCCTGTGGGTCAACATCAACCTTGCGTCGAACACCAGGCGGCACTTTAAGATTCTCTAGCAATGGCTGTAACTGCCAGGGCAAATGCTTTCTGCTTTCATCTCGCGCAATCAATTCAAAACGAAACCGCCCTGCCACACGCTCCAAAGCACACGGCATGGGCCCGCTAACCTTCACCTTATCCCAGGTTTTTAATGCTTGCGCGAACCGATGAGCCGCCGCAATCGCTTTTTCATGATTCACTGCGGAAAACACAATACGCACCCAGCGCGCGTAAGGCGGGAAATGCGTCAACTTCCTCAAACTCAATTCTTCATCCAGGACCTGCTCGGCTTTAGCTTCATCCAAACGCTTAAACCAGGGTGCGTCAGGGCTAAAGGTTTGTACCACAACCTTACCCGCTACCGCGCCTCGCCCTGTTCTGCCAAACACCTGTGTCATCTGCTGCCACCAACGCTCCGATGCCCTAAAATCAGGTAAATGCATGCCTAAATCCGCGTTGACCACCCCAACCAGTGTCACATTGGGAAAATGGTGTCCTTTCACCAGCATTTGTGTGCCTACCAGGCAATCAATATCTCCAGCCTCAAAAGCTGCCAGGGTTTGCTGCAAGTCTTTGGCATGGCGAATCATATCCCTGTCAAACCTGGCGACCTTCAAGCCTGGCACAGCCTGCCTTAAATCGTCTTCCAAACGCTCTGTACCAGCCCCCAAAGGTAAAAAAGCCTTTTCTCCACACTTGGGGCACACCTGGGCAATACGTTGTGTATAGTCGCAGGTATGACAGCGTAATATACCTTGCTTTCGATGCAGGGTAAGGCGCAGGCTGCAAGACTTGCACATGGGAACATACCCGCAAGCCGTACATTGCAAGGCAGGCGCGTATCCCCTGCGATTAAGGTAAAGCATGGCCTGCTCACCGCGCCTGAATGTTTCTTGCAGGTGCTGAATCAATGGTGGAGACAACACGGTATGCAGGCCACGCATATCAATGATTTCAGGGACAACCTGCGTATGCTGATGCACGCGCTCATGCAAACGGAAACAGGTCATATGTTGCTCCTGAACTTGCCGCCAGCTTTCCAGGCTGGGTGTCGCGGAACCAAGCACAATCGGAATATCAAGCTCTTGTGCCAAAAGCAGACTCATGTCTCTGGCCGAATACATCACCCCATCTTGCTGTTTGAATGATATGTCATGCTCTTCATCCATGGCGATAAACCCAAGCCTGGGCAATGGCAAAAAAAGTGCGGAGCGTGTACCCAACAGCACCTGTGTATCCTTTAACGCATGGCGTACAGCTATCTTTTCTCGAGCGCTTAACCCGGAATGCCAAATGGATACCCGTTCAAACCTTGCCTGCAATCGCCTTTGCCACATGGGTGTCAGGCCAATTTCAGGCACAAGAATCAAGGCCTGTTTACCCTGTTTCACCAAGGCTTCCGCAATTTGCAAATAGACTTCGGTTTTACCTGAACCTGTACGTCCAAAGAGCAGTACGGGAAAAAAATGTGGGTTTGCCAATACTGCGTCCACAGCTTTTTGCTGCCCGCCCCGCAAAGTTAAAGGCTCTTGCCTGCTCATGGCCGGGGCTGCCTGTGGTTGCACCACTTCTTCAATCAAACCTTGCTGTAATGCCTTGCAGACACGCCATTGTACGGCAGGTTTTTTGCAATGCTTCATCAAGGTGGATAAAGAAAAGGCCCGCTTGCTTCGAAAAGCTTGCGACAAATCTGCATCAAAGTCTTGAAGCGCCTCAATATGTTGGCAGCGAAAGCGCCTCTGCTTGTCCTGACCTGCCCACGCCAGTGCTGTTTCATAGATTTCACCCGTGGTACAAAGATTGTAAGCTGCCATGCGTGATAGCCATAACTGACGAGGTTCATCCAATAAAGGATGAATGTCTAATCTATCTAAAATACTTTTAAGCTCTTGTTCTTGTGTCGAATGTTCTAATACTTCAAGGATAACACCTTCGCGCTTACCAAAGCCAAAGGGAACAGTAACACGCAAACCTCTTTCAGGTGTCCCTAAAAGCTGTGTTGGCCAAAGATAATCAAAGCTTGTCCACAAAGGCGCAAATACTGCCACGCGCACTTGCATACTGCTTGATTGAGGCACTGTCACTGTAACAAATGTTGATCGGGCCTAAATTCAGGTACTAATTGTTGTAATCCACCAATCAAGCCTGCGATATCACGCGCTTCACAGGCTTTACGCATAAGAAGCAGATGCTGCTGTACATCATCCCAATCCACCTCTCGTACGTGAGACAGTAGGATTTTAGGATGCCGTGTCCCTTGCAAGGATTCAGCCTCATGAAATAGCTCTTCAAACAACTTCTCGCCAGGGCGCAAGCCTGTAAACTTAATTTCAATGTCTTCATAAGGTGTTAAACCTGCAAGGCGAATCATTTGCTCTGCCATATCCACAATTTTAATTGGTTCACCCATATCTAACACAAAAATTTCCCCACCACTTCCCATAGCCGCAGCCTGTAAAATCAGAGAAACTGCTTCAGGAATAGTCATAAAATAACGCGTGATTTCCTGATGCGTAACCGTGACTGGACCGCCTGCTTCAATTTGCTTCTTAAAAAGAGGTACAACACTACCTGCTGAGCCCAAAACATTACCAAAGCGTGTCGTAATAAAAGCGGTATCACAGCGCATGTTAAGATTTTGGCAGTAAATCTCAGCCATACGCTTGCTAGCACCCATCACATTGGTGGGATTCACAGCCTTATCCGTAGATACCTGAATAAAATACTGACAATGATATTTAGCGGCCATATCCGCAATCAGCGCGGTACCCAGCACATTGGTTTTAATCCCTTCTGTGGGGTTAGCTTCCACCAGGGGAACATGCTTGTATGCCGCGGCATTAAAGACGATATCTGGTTTGAAATTGGCAAATATCCAATCCATACGCTCTTCATCACGAATATCTCCCAATACCGCAACACTGGCTTCATAATTATCATAAGTGGATAGTTCCTGATCGATTTGGTATAAGTTAAACTCCGCGTGATCAACCAAAATCAACTGCGCAGGACAAAATGACATCAATTGCCTACACAACTCAGAGCCAATCGAGCCACCCGCGCCTGTAACCACGACCTTTTTATCCCGAATAAAAGCACAAACTCGCTTGTCATCCAAACTGACTTCATCACGGCCTAGCAAATCTTCCAGGCGAATACTTCTTAAATCAGCTGCCTTAAAGTTGTCCGCGTTGCTCAAGCCTGGAACCATACGGCACTGGACATGCGCATCTGCGCAATCTTTCACCAGGCGCTGCAATGTCTCCGGGCTGGCTGAAGGCATGGCTATCAATACTTCATCAATATCCAAATCACTGACCAAATCATGAATATCCACCAAGCGACCTAAAACCCGCACGCCGTGAATATCTAAGCCTTTCTTTTTGATATCATCATCAAGAAA
>CAZLES010000096.1:0-3580 GCA_964558615.1 uncultured Zetaproteobacteria bacterium | reverse complement strand
TGTGCAGCAAGAAAATCATCTCAAGCTGACACCAGCAGGGCTAAACCTTGCCGATAATATTTCAGCTTCTTTTTTAGGCTAACAGCATGTGGAGCGAAATAGTTTAGCTTGCAGCCTCATCAATAATGGTGGTAAGAATGCTTTGCACTTCTTCAGCCACAGCCATTAAAGTAGGCGATTGAGATAACATTTCCAGCATGGGTTTAGGGTTAATCATACCAATTTTTGTGCATCCATCTTCTTCCCACACTGAAATACGACAAGGTAAAGCCATGTTCATTGCCATGTCTTCACTTAATACCGCAAAAGCCTTTTTGGGATTACACACTTCAAACACACGACACTCAGGCTCAAAAGCAACGCCCTTTTTATTCATGGTCGCTTTAAGATCATGAATATGGAGCACACCAAATTGGTGAGCGGCAACTGCTTTTTCGAGATCTTCAGCAGCTTGGTTCACAGATTTTGCTGTTGTAACAATATATTTCATGGCGCACCTCGTAGAATATAATTATGGATATGAAACTGTAAGTTTATAGAAGCGTAACTTTTGTTACAATGTATTTTTTTAACGATGTATATACTGTGACGCTTGTAAGCATATTGTTTGTTAGGAAAAGGGAGAAAAAAAGATGGATATGGATACTTCAAATATGGATGCCATGTTAAGCGACTACATTATTCCATGGGCAATCAATATCGGTATGGCAGTGGCTATATTTATTATTGGTCGCATGGTTGCGGGTATTGTTGTCAATATCGTGCGTAAATTGCTAGAAAAAGCGAATACGGATGAGATGTTGACCAACTTCGTATGCTCAATCACCAAGGCAGTGTTGATGCTGTTTATCGTGATTGCGGCATTGAATCAATTGGGTGTGGATACCACATCATTTATTGCATTGATTGGTGCAGCAGGTTTGGCAATTGGTATGTCATTGCAAAATACATTGCAAAACTTTGCGGCAGGTGTGATGCTTATTTTATTTAAGCCATTCAAGGTTGGTGATTTTATTGAAGCTGGTGGAAGTGCTGGTGTGGTTGAGAAAATCACGATTTTTACTACTGTGATGAGAACGGGTGATAACCGTGAAATTTTAGTGCCCAATGGCGCCATTTACGGTGGTACGATTGTCAATAATTCAGCGCGTGACACACGCCGCATTGATATGGTGTTTGGCATTGGCTATGACGACGATATTAAAAAGGCGAAAGAATTGCTTAATGAAATTTTGGCTGCGGATGAGCGTATCCTGAAAGACCCAGCGCCACTGGTTGCCGTTGCCGAACTGGCAGATTCAAGCGTGAACTTCAATGTTCGCCCCTGGGTGAAAAGCGGGGATTATTGGAAGGTATTGTTTGATGTGACAGAGAAAGTGAAATTAACTTTTGATGAACACAATATTTCAATCCCATACCCACAAATGGATGTGCATGTGGACAAGTCTGAATAATCGGACGTTGTTCTTTATTTGGTGTAAACAAACCCTGGAAAGGCTCTTGGCAACAAGAGCCTTTTTTGTTGCTTTATATCAAGTCTTGCTATAGCCATGGCCTATGCAGGCATTGAAAATCACCCTTATTTTATTTATGGCGCTTATCATGTTTGGCTTGCAAAGTCTTGCAGCAGAGCCTCAAGGTACAGTTGTGTCTCTTTCTGCCGAAGCAACATCAGAAGTGCCTAACGATGAAGTTGTCATCCGCTTCCGTGTTGAAGAGCGAGGCAAAAAGCTTGATGCGCTTCGCCAACGGGTGAATCAGGTGAGCGCGAATATCCAGACAAGTTTAGCCAAAGAAAAGGGTGTGAAGTTAAAAACTTCAAGTCGCCGTGTTGACCCCATTTGGAAACATGGTGAATATGGAAGCAAGCGCGATGGTTGGGTGGTTGTGCAAACAGGCATCGTTACCAGCCAAGACCTTGATGCAGTGCCGCGTTGGTTGGATGTGATAGAGCGCGCGGGAGCCAAGCTGCAAAGCTTGTCTTTTCGTATCAGTGATAGTTTAAGGCATGAGATACAAGAGCGTTTGCGTTTGCAAGCGATTCAACAATTCCGCAGCAAGGCGATGACGATTGCGAAAGCCTTGGATGCCAAATCCTTTCGTATTCGCCATCTCAACACAGGCTCATCCTATTCACCATCACCCGTGTATCGTAGTGAAATGATGATGGCAAAAAGTATGGCAGCGGATGCAGTGGCTCCCGCTTTATCATCAGGGGATAGCCGTATTTCGGTGAGTGTAAATGGTGATATTGAAGTGGAAGAGCATACGTTTAGGGTCAATTAGGCTTTTTTATCCGCTTTATGCTGTGGGTGCTTCCCCACGCCAAGCATTTTCATCCCACTCTGCTTCATCCCAAGTTTTGATAATGTCTTTGGCTGCATCATAGTCTGTATCATTGACCATAATGCGAAGAAACCCCGATGCTGGGATTTCACCTACGCCACCTTGCAAATATTCTCCGTAAATTGTGGCAAATAAACCAGCACGCTCCAGCAGGCTTTTGATGATATGTGCTTCAGCAGATTGACTGGCTTCATAAACACATTTCATTAGGCTTTATGAGCAAGCTCCAGCTCAGGATACATTGCTTTGCCTTCAGATAAGCGCAACCAACCTTTGATGATACGGTATAAAAGCCAAACGGTGTTGGCGAGAAGAATGAAGTAACCAATGACAAAAACAAATAAAGCAACACCGATAACGCCCCATAAAAGGCCATACCAAAAGGTTCGGATTTGCCATAAAAAATGAGACTCTAGCCAAGTGCCTTGTACATCTTCTTTTTTGATATAATTCACCACCACCGCAGCGATAAAAGTAATGCCTGTAAAGATAGATAATGCTTGTAGCACATAAACCATGGTTGTAATGGTTTTTAGGCTATCTAAATCGTTTGGATTGCCATTTTGGTTTGCTTCATGTTCTGCTGGTAAGTCGCTCATATATCATTACCTCTTGATGTGAAAAGTTTAGCCTGCCCAAGTCATGGCATGGGGTCAAGCTTGCAGGGTTGAACCCAGTCTATCAGTGTTCGCCGTGCGATGATGAACAAGGTGAAATATGAATCAGGATTATAGCTGGATAGAGCACAGCACACTGGATAATGGTGTGCAAATTGCCACACGAGAGTTGCCTCACGCGCAAAGTGTTGCCATTGGTATTTTTCTGGACGTGGGCAGCCGTGATGAAGCCCCGCATCATGCGGGTATGGCGCATGCCCTGGAGCATATGGTGTTCAAAGGCACGGACAAGCTGGATGTGCATGAATTGGCTGAAAGCTTGGATGCTTTGGGCGGTCATGCCAATGCGTTTACAACTAAGGAGCGCACCTGTTTTCATATTCACGTGTTGCATGAGGATTGGCCAAAAGCCATAGAGTTATTATCGGATATGCTGCTGCATCCGGCCTTGCCAGAGGATGAGTGGCAGCGTGAGCGGGAAGTGATTTACGCTGAAATGAGCATGGCGGATGATAATCCGGATGAATGGGTGTACGACCAGCATATCAGCCAAGTATTTGCGGGGCATAGTATGGGTAAGTCTGTGCTTGGCACGAAAGACACATTGGCTTCTTTTT
>CAZLES010000095.1:0-3623 GCA_964558615.1 uncultured Zetaproteobacteria bacterium | reverse complement strand
CGCATTTGCAGGCGTTTTGGCATTGGTTTGACGGTAACTGAAATGATTGCGTCGCGCGCGGTTGAGCATGGCAGCGAGCGCACTGAACGTATGGCAGAGTTGGATAAAGATGAAAGCCCTGTTTCCATTCAGATTGCGGGCTCTGATTCAAGATATGTGGTGGATGCGGCGAAATGGGCAGTAGATCACGGCGCTGATTTTGTGGACATCAATATGGGTTGCCCTGTGAAGAAAGTGGTCAAGCAAATTGCGGGCTCCGCATTGTTGCGCGATGAAGCTTTGGTGGCACAAGTGATTGACGCGGTGGTCAAGGCTGTGGATGTGCCTGTGACACTTAAAATTCGTACAGGCTGGGATCATCAAAGTAAGAATGTGGCAAATATCGCGCGTATTGCTGAAGATAATGGTATTCAAATGCTCACGGTACATGGCCGAACCCGCGCGCAAATGTTTCGAGGCCAGGCTTCCTGGCATGATATTGGTTTGGCCAAAGATGCTGTATCTATTCCTGTGATAGGTAATGGTGATATTGTGGATGGCGCATCGGCTTTGGAGATGATTCGTCAATCAGGCTGTGATGGTGTGATGGTAGGGCGCGCGGTGCAAGGTAATCCCTGGGTATTGCAAGAGGTATCCGCAGCCATTCAGGGCCTGCCCAAGCCAAAGAAACCAACAGCCAGAGAAGTATGGGACGTGGTGTATGAGCATATGCTGCATTTGGCGGACTTTCATGGGGTGAAGCGGGCATCCAAACTGGTACGTAAGCATGTGCCATGGTACAGCAAAGGGCGTAGAGGCTCTGCGGAATTTCGCGCGGCTTTCCAGAAAGTATTGACATGGGAAGCGCAAATTGAAGTGGCAAGAGCTTATTTTTTGTCTGATATTCACGCGCAAGATGCTGATGACAAGGTGCTAGACCTTGCAGTCTGACGTTACAGCAGCCATTGAGTTTTCACACATGCCTGTATCCTGCTTGTTGCTGGATGATGAAGGTTGTATTCAGGCCGCAAACATTTTGGCTCAGGAGCATCTCAACCTGTCTGAAAAGCGCCTGCTTCAACAGAAGTTGTCTGCATTTATCGCGCCTGAAGATGCGTTAAACACCTTGCTGACACAAGCCTCCAGCGCGGAGACAATTTCTTCGGATGTGTTTTATACCGTGGCAGGGCATAAGCCATATTCCTTGTATGTATCCGAGCAAAGCGATGGCCTGATTTGTGTGGTGATGATTGCGGAAGGCAATCGTTTGGAGGCGGAAATGCAAAGCCGCCGCCATGAAATGGCTGAGGCTGTATCTCGCATTGCTTTGGAGCGAGCGCATGAAATTAAGAATCCATTGACCGCGTTGCGTGGAGCTACGCAATTGTTGAGTGAGCAGGTGAGTGGTGAGGCGCTGGAAATTGTTGAACACATGCTTGGTGATATTGACAGAATTAAAGAGCGGGTGGATGGATTCCTGCAAGTAGGGCCACGAGCCAATGTCAAGATGCAGGCAGTGAATATCCATGCCTTGATTGATAGTGTGGCTCGTCATGTGGATGAGCATATCAAGGTGCAGCGCTCTTTTGACCCAAGTATTCCTGAAGCTTTATTTCATGAACGCAGGTTAAGGCAGGCCCTGGAAAATTTATGGAGCAACGCGCTTGAAGCAGGCTCTGATTTGGTGATATGGGAAACCAGGGTTGAGCATGGTGTGGTGTTGCCTGAGCATAAAGGAGCAGTGCTTTCAGTGAAAATTATCAGCAATGGCGCTGAAATTCCTGAACACATTCGGGAAAAGATGTTTGAGCCGTATGTCACGGGCAAAGAGCGCGGCAATGGCTTGGGCTTATCCATTGTGCAACAGGTGGTGCATGAGCATGGAGGTAAAATTGTGGTACAAAGTGAACTGACGCGAACCTCGTTTACCATGTATTTACCGCTGCGGACGGAGGCATAGGGGGATATGTTGAAGGCTTTGATTGTCGATGATGATGATGGTATTCGCTGGGTTTTAAGTCGTGTGTTAAAAGAAAAGGGCTTTGAGGCCATTGAAGCGCCTGATTTGGCGAGCGCGCAAGATGCGGTCAATATGCACGACTTTGCGATTATCTTTTTGGATGTTTTTCTCCCTGATGGTAATGGTATGCAGGCTTTGGAGTCGGGTATGTTTCACGCGCCTGTGGTGATGTTGACTGCTGAAACCACGTTTGACCATGCCGTGGAAGCCTATCGTGCTGGTGCGATGGAATATCTGCCCAAACCTTTTGATTTGGATGAGGTTCGCGATTTGCTTGACCGTATCAAACCCAAGCAGGAAGAGAAAAGGGCAGCAAGCAAAAGGAAAATACAAGCAGAGCAAGCGTTAACACCTGCTCCGATACAAGAGCACCAACCTATTTTGGGCAAAAGTCAGGCGATGCAACAGCTGTTTCGCACGATTGGTCGGGTGGCCGCCTCGGACATGACCGTGTTGATTACAGGTGAATCAGGTACGGGCAAGGAGCTGGTTGCCAGGGAGCTACACAGGCAAAGCCCGCGCGCCAATCATGCTTTCATTGCAATCAATACGGCAGCAATTCCTGCCGAGCTATTGGAAGCAGAATTATTTGGTCATGAAAAAGGCGCGTTTACGGGGGCGGATAAGGCAAGAGCAGGGCATTTTGAAGAAGCTGATGGCGGCACATTGTTTCTTGATGAAATCGGGGATATGCCACTTGCCTTGCAGGCCAAGATGTTGCGCGTGCTGGAAACAGGCGAAGTGCAGCGTGTGGGAAGCACCAAAACCAGACGGGTGAATGTACGTCTTTTAGCCGCTACGCATCAATATTTGCAAGATAAAATCAAGAAAGGCCAGTTTCGTGAGGATTTGTATTACCGTTTGAATGTGATTCCTGTGCATGTGCCGCCTTTACGTGAGCGCAGCGATGATATTCCAGAGCTCGCGGCCGCATTATTGGCATCCGCGGCTGAAGAATTGCATATTACACCACCCATTTTGATGGATGACGCGATAGGTTTGCTCAAACGCTATGACTGGCAGGGGAATGTGCGCGAATTGAAAAATGTTATGCGCAGGCTTGCTGTGTTGACTCCGGGCGCAAGTATTACCATGGCAGATGTCGCGCTTGCCCTGGGTAATGATGAGGATGGTCATGGTAGTGAGGATGATACACTGTCTGCTGCGGTGTCTCGTTGTATCAAACGGTATCTTGATCAGTTGGGTTACGCTGAAGTGCATGGTTTGTACAGGCATGTGCTGGAGCAGGTTGAACCGCCATTGTTGAAGCTGGTGTTGGAAAAAGCGGAAGGCAATCAGCTTAAAGTCTCTGAAATGCTTGGTTTGAATCGCAATACGGTGCGAAAAATGCTCAAACACTACGACATCGACCCGAGCAGCTACAAACGCTAAAAGTGATGATTGATGCTTTTTTTACCATAGAGAGCACAGAGCACACAGAGTTTTTGATTTTTAACACTATTTTATGCGTAATATAGCCCCCATCAAACAATAATACTGAATGTAGTAACAGAAAACGACTTATCTTATCTAATTTCGCTCTGTGCCCTCTGTGGTGAAACATCATTGAATGCCTATTGCAGAAAAGCTCCATCCCTGCCACGATTAGCACATGACTATTCAA
>CAZLES010000094.1:0-3633 GCA_964558615.1 uncultured Zetaproteobacteria bacterium | reverse complement strand
CTGGCAAATTGTTCGCCATGTAAGCCTGTAGCATAGGCAAAAAAGGATAGTTTTCGGCTGGCTGTAATGGAAGCATCCAATTGACGTAGTGAACCTGCGGCCGCATTCCTCGGGTTGGCAAAAGGCTTTTCACCAACTTCCACCTGTTTTTGATTCAAAGCTTCAAAGGATGCTTTGGACATATACACTTCGCCACGCACTTCAAACTTATCAGGCACATCGCCAGAGAGCGACCAAGGAATGCCTGCAACCGAGCGTATATTATCAGTCACATCCTCACCCTCTATCCCATCACCACGGGTTGCAGCAAACACCATTTGCCCAAACTCATAATAAATGTTAATCGCTAACCCATCCACTTTAGGCTCTGCGATATATTGAATTTCGGCATCATCAGCCAACATATCCCGGTGACGCTGTAAAAATGCCCTGATTTCTTCATCCGAAAACGCGTTGGCAAGTGAAAGCATGGGCACGGCATGTTTTCGGCTTTTGAACGCGGTGTCAGGCTTAAAGCCTACGGTTTGCGTGGGTGAATCATCCGGAACAGGCTCTCCCAGTTGTTGCTCCAAACTCGACAATTCCCGCAATAGCTTGTCATATTCAGCATCAGAAATTTTCGGGTCATCCAGCACATAATAGCGATAGTTATGGCCTTTCAGTATGCCCCTTAATTCATGAATACGTCGATTTAGGCTTGTGTTGCTCACTTCCTCGCAGGTTCATCCAGAAGGCTTTGAATGTAATGGACAAAATCCTGATCTTCCCAATCCACCGCGCCATTAAGATGCTGTCGAATCACACCATTTTTATCCACAATAAAGGTTTCAGGGTAACGAAACACGCCATATTGAGCTGAAACCTGAGCATTATCATCATGCAAAACCGTAAAACTCATATGATATTCCTGCACAAAGTTTATCACATCATCACGGCTTCTATCCACGGATACCGCAATAATATCAAAACCCTGATCCTTAAGCTGCTCATACAAACTCACCATAGAAGGTACTTCCTTGCGACAGGGGGGGCACCAGGTTGCCCAAAAATTAAGAAGGTAAACCCGTCCTTGAGGCAAACCCTGTTGTTTGCCTTGCAAGTCGGGGAGTTGAAAGGCGCGCACTTTGTCTCCTACGGCTGCTGGTTTCACAGCTTCTGGCAAAAAGCTGGAAACACCTACCGCAAGCGCGATAAGCAACCCAAGCGCTATGATAACCTTTTTATCCATACCCTTTCCCTCCAACTGGCAAAGAGCAGCAGCCACTGCTCTTAAAACTTATGAATGACCTTTCCTTGCCACCACAATGACAAAGACCTGATCACCATGCCTGTCCAAAAGTACCCGCAAAGCATGATCCTGACTTAGCTTGCTGGCATAGCGTTCAAAATGACGAACACTGGTAATATCATGCCCATCAATACGCAATATCACATCACCACGGCGAATCCCCGCTTTATCCGCAGGTGAACCACGGCGAACCTGCTTGACCACAACGCCTGTTTTACTGCGTGTTTTCAGGCGTGTAGCAGCCTGATCTGTCAAAGGCTCAACAATAATCCCATGCTTGGCCACAGCTTTTTTCTTGTTGCTCATGCTTGCATGTTCTTCGTCAGGCATTTCTTCCACAACGACTGGAATTTCCTTGCGTTGACCATCCCGAATCACGGTTAACACAACCTTGTCTCCTGGACGATGGCGAGCAATTTTAATCGGAAGATCATGAGATCTACGAATAGGCTGGCCATCCAGGGCAATAATCACATCACCTGCTTGCACGCCAGCCTTGTCTGCCGCGGAGCCTGCTTCAACCTGTGGCACCAACGCGCCTTGTCGGTTGGGCAGGTTCAATGCTTTCATGGTTGCCTTGTCCACATCCTGAATGCGCACACCCAAGCGCGCCCTTTGCACATGCCCATGCTCCCTCAACTCTTTGAACACAGATTTCGCTAAATTAATAGGAATCGCAAAGCCAATACCATTATTGCCGCCACTTTGCGAGTATATTGCCGTATTGATACCAATCACTTCGCCTCTGGTATTAAATAATGGCCCGCCAGAGTTACCCGGGTTAATGGCAGCGTCGGTTTGAATAAAGTCATCATAAGGACCTGAACCAATCACACGACCTTTCGCGGAAATAATACCTGCCGTTACAGTCAGTTCCAAACCAAAAGGGTTACCAATGGCAACCACCCAATCACCCACGCGCATTTTATCAGAGTCACCCAACTTGACAGGATGCAACCCCTTGCTTTCAATTTTCAGAAGCGCTAAGTCCAGTTTGGAATCTGTACCAATTAATTCCGCTTCAAATTCCCTGCCCTCGCTATCCGTTACAATGATTTCATCAGCATCTTTAACCACATGATTATTGGTCACGATATAGCCGTTTTTTGAAAGGATAAACCCTGTTCCCAAGGCATGACGCTCTTGTGGCGGCATGTTTTCCATAAATCCGCGGAAAAATTCATCAAAAGGTGACCCCCCTGGCAAGCTGCCAAATGGAGAATGAAAGCTCTGTTTTTTAGCATATTGGGTTGTACTGATATTCACCACGGATTTTTTTTGGTTTCTGGCCAAGTCCGCAAAACTGTCTGGCAACGCGTGCGCCAGGCCAGGCATCATCCACATTATCACTGCTATCAACATATATTTCGTGTACTTCAAGGGCTTTCTCCTTTTTGGATTTTTGTATCTTGTTTGGCCAATCATGATTGCCGCAAGGTTAAAACATGATGAACGTTCATATGGTCTTTATTGCTGAATTTCAACCATCTCAGGCATTTGTGTTATTCTGGTACGCTTCAATAACCATACCCATGTCAAGCCAGCACCCAGCAATCCTCCCATTGCGGAAAACATATCCCCTGACAAGCCCAAACCTTCCGCAAAAGAAAACAATAAGCCACCTGCAACAAGAAATGCCAATACGGGATAACCATAAAAAGTTATGCTTGCGGTTAAAATCAAACGGTCTGGTACTTCCACAACCACCATATCACCTTCCTTGGCCTGTAGCGTATTGGGCAAACGAATATCATAATCGTTTTTATCTTTCCCGTGACTGCTCCAGGAGCCAAGTGTGCCACATGAAGCCTTGCCAGCACATGAACCACAAGAAGACTCACGCTGTGAACGAATCACAACCTCATCCTGCTCCACAGCAATCACAACACCTACTTTCTTCAACCTAACGCATCTCCAACCTTAATCGATGAACCCCGCAAATAGTCAGCCACAGGCATCACTTTTTTACCTTCAGGCTGAACCATGGTTATACGATACAACTTTCCATCTCCGCAAACTACATCCAAACCCTGCCTCACATCAAGCACTGTTCCAGCCTCTTGTTGGCTGGTTTCCCGCAAAACCTCACCCGCAATCACTTTCAATATTTTGCCCTGATACGCCGTGCGCGCTCCAGGTTTAGGTGTAAAGCAACGCACCAAACGCTCAAGATATACGGCATCCAGCCCCCAGTTAATCACTCGCTCCTCATTGGTGATTTTTTGGGCGTATGTCACTCCACTTTCATCCTGAGGTTCAGCCCTAAGCTCACCTGAAACAATTCCAGGCAGGCTTTCCACCAAAGCTTCCGCACCCAAAACTGCCAACGCTTCCCACAAATCACG
>CAZLES010000093.1:0-3639 GCA_964558615.1 uncultured Zetaproteobacteria bacterium | reverse complement strand
TTTTACAAATATTTGCCAAATAAATCGCTTCTTCCACAGCCGTGTCACCACCGCCTACAACAATCACATCTTGATTGCGGTAAAAAAAGCCATCACATGTCGCACAAGCGGAAACACCTTTACCATTAAATTTTTCTTCAGATTCCAAGCCCAAATACATAGCAGATGCGCCTGTTGCGATAATCAAAGCATCACAAGTGTAGTTAGCTTCATCGCCAACAAGCTTAAAGGGGCGAGAAGATAAATCAGAGTCATTGATATGATCCCACACGATTTCCGTGCCAAAGCGTTCAGCTTGAGCTTTGAAATCCTCCATCATTTCTGGGCCTTGCACACCATCTTTATAGCCCGGGTAATTATCCACATCTGTGGTTGTAGTCAGTTGGCCGCCAGGCTGAATGCCTTGAATGACCACTGGCTTTAAGTTAGCGCGTGCTGCGTAAATAGCGGCAGTGTAGCCTGCAGGCCCAGAGCCTAAAATAATCAAGTGGTGGTGAATGTTTGCTTTACTCATAATGCAACCCTTTTTTCATATTATGTTTAAGGGCGGAGCCTACACAAAGGTATGCCCTATGAGCAATGCATTTTTCTGATGCGTTTAGTGGATAAGGTGTTTTAACTTATAGCTTAAGCTGCCAACCAGCCCACGAGATTTTGGCGATACTTCATATAGTGTGCTTAATCCCACACCTTTTAGCGTTAAATTGCGGGGCTTACCAATAACAATATCTTTAGAGTAATCACGAATTTTAGTATGAATTAGGCCATATACAATCTCATCAATCAGCACTTGATTGGTGCGAGCAATGCCTTCAATACGCGCGCCTTTATCCATGGCATGGCCGATATAATCCACATGTGGGCCAGGAATTTCCTTGACGTAGCCACAAGTAATACCAATACGGCAATCCATTTTGCCCACAATGGCTTTGAGCTTTTTGCGCTCTTTTTCCAGGCTATTGGTCATCAGCATGGCTGCAAGCACGGCATCAATGGCGGTTTCAAACACGGCCATTACACCATCGCCTAAACGTTTGACCACTACACCATGATGGCGCATGATAGCCTGCTCGCAAATATCGCAGAAGATACGATTGCGCATAAAGCCTTTGGTATGCCCCATTTCTCGTTTATACTGGGTTGAACCCACCAAGTCGGTAAACATGATACATTTGTATTGGTCAGGTGTGGTGGCAATGACATTGGTAACATCTTCAATGATTGCATCCAAATTGATGGGTGTGTGATCAATTTTTGCAATCGGTCGAGCGTCTGTGAGCTTAGGTAAAGCTGAGATTTGTTCATTGACTACAATATCAAATTGCGATGCTTCGCTTACCTTATCTGGTTTTTTGCTAGGGCTAGCTTTCTTTTTACTTGCTGCTTTTGCGACCATGATGACCTCCAAGCCTTAATAGATATTAACCTGTAGCTTTTATCTTTTTTAGCTTAATCATGTAATGAATATCACATTTGGTTTGGGGTGTTGATGATTGACTCAGCAGCTTTTAAGCCATCCACGGCTGCGCTAACAATGCCGCCCGCATAGCCTGCTCCTTCGCCCACAGGATAAAGCCCCGCAACAGACACAGATTGTAGGCTTTTATCACGGGTAATGCGCACAGGTGAACTGGTGCGCGATTCCACAGCCAGCATATTGGCATGTTCGGAGATAAAGCCTTTCATTTTTCTATCAAAGCCCTGCAACCCTTGGGCTAAAGGCCTGCTTAACCATGGGGGCAATATCTCTCGAATATCGGATGCTTCCACAGCAGGTTTGAATCGAGAGTTTGCCAATGTGCCGCTAGGTTTGTTTTTTATAAAATCAGTGATGCGCATAGCAGGGGCGGCATAAGCTTGCGATGTTGCTTCAAATGTTTTTTCTTCCAATTCGCGCTGCATACGAATACCACATAAAGGGTCATCGCCCAAACCATGTTGTGTAATGTCTTGCGGGGTAACTTGCACCACAATACCTGAATTGGCAAAGGGGCTGGAGCGCTTGGCATTGCTCATGCCGTTGACTGCCATGTGATAAGGTTCGGTAGGGGATGGTAATATCAAGCCACCAGGGCACATGCAAAAGCTGAACACGCCACGTTTGCCTAAGTTTTTATCAGGCACTTGATGGGTTAAGCTGTATTCTGCGGCATGAAGTTTGGGATGTTTAGCCTTTTTCCCAAATTGACATTCGTCCACCCAAGCTTGCTCATGCTCGGTGCGCACACCTACGGCAAAATCCTTAGCTTCTAATTTGATGCCTATTTTTTGCAAATATTCAAACGTATCGCGCGCTGAATGTCCGATAGCGAGCACGACACGTTTGGCTTGCAACTCTTCGCCATCAGCCAAGCGCACACCTGTCATCTTGCCTTCATGGGTGAGCAGGGCTGCCACCTTGCTTTCAAAGCGGTAATCCACACCTTGCTCAATCAAATAGTGGCGCATGGCTTTGATGATGCGTACAAGTCTATCCGTACCCAAATGTGGGTGCGCGTCCACCAAAATATCTTCCTTCGCGCCAAAGCGAACAAACTCAGCCAACACCCAACGCGTAAAAGGATGTTTGATGCGGGTATAAAGTTTGCCATCGGTGTATGTGCCTGCGCCACCTTCGCCAAAGCAAACATTGCTTTCAGGGTTAAGCTCACCACGGCTTCTTAAGCGGCCAATATCTTTCATGCGTGCTTCCACAGGTTTGCCGCGCTCCAATAATGTCACTTGTTTGCCTGCTTCAATCAGGGCAAGGGCTGCAAACAATCCCGCAGGGCCAGCACCCACCACAATGATATGCTCTAATGTGTTTGTTGTTGGCATTAAAGATTGCGGCTTTTCAATGGTTAGGCGTGAGGTAACGTTTGTTTGGATGTGCGCAGATGTGGTGGGTTTGGCATCGCTGCTAAGTGTACATTCCACACTGCATACAAAGTGTACATCGTTTCGTTTTCTCGCATCAATGGCTTTGCGCACGACTTTCCAAGCCAAGAGTTGCCGATCTTCAATGCCAAGGGCTTTGCATAATCGGCTTATGGTTTGCGGCTCTTTTTCATCCAGAGTAATCTTAAAGTTGTTGATGCGTATGAACATGGATGCCAAGCGTAACAGGTTCATCACACAGGTAGAAGCCATGACCAAGATTTATGGTTATGCTTGCTCCATGTCGATAGCCTTTGATGTGGAACAAGCCATTGTATTTGAAGATTCGCGGTTTATTTTTTTGAATAAACCTGCGGGGTTAGCGGTGCATGGCGTGATTCAAGATGAAGAGAAGGGCGATAGTCTTGGCGTGATAGAGCTTTTAAGGCAATCCAGACCTGCTGCACCGTATTTAGAGCTTGCCCACCGCTTGGATAAACCCACATCGGGTGTGTTGGTCATTGCCAAGCGCAAAAGCGCGTTAAGAGCTTTTCAAAAGCAGCAAGAGAGTAGGGGTGTGGACAAACATTATCTGGCACTGGTCAAGGGTAAGTGGCAGGGTGGTCATCAAAAAGTGGATGCGCCGCTTTTGAAAACCACAGCCCAAGATGGCAAGTGGTCTGTGCAAGTGGATCAGCTAAAGGGAAAACGTGCGGTGTCTTATTTCGCGCCTGTAAAAATCCATGAGGATTGTTCACTTGTGCGTATTAAAATTATCACAGG
>CAZLES010000092.1:0-3728 GCA_964558615.1 uncultured Zetaproteobacteria bacterium | reverse complement strand
CACTGGCGCATGTGGCAAGCCATGAAGGCATTGTATGTGTGGAAGCGATTGCTGGAAAAGAGCCGCATCCTGTGGATTATGGCAATGTGCCTGGTTGTACCTATTGCCAACCGCAAGTGGGTTCATGCGGTAAAACTGAAAAGCAATGCAAAGAAGAAGGTTTGAATATCAAAGTCGGCCGTATGACATACAGTACCAATGGCAAAGCCATGGGCTTGGCTGAAACCGATGGCATGGTGAAAACTATTTTTGATGCAGACACAGGTGAACTATTAGGTGCGCATATCGTAGGGGCAGAAGCCACGGAATTGATCGTATCGCTACAGTTAGCGCGCACTTTGGAAACCACAGAGGCGGAATTAGCGCATCATATGTTCCCGCATCCAACTTTATCAGAAATGATTCATGAATCTGTATTGGATTCAGATGGTAAAGCCATACATATTTAAGTGGGCTAACGAAAGCGGTTTATGAAAAAGGCTGCCTATAGGTAGCTTTTTTGTGAGTACAAGTATTGGTGATAAGAATCAAATGCCGAAAAAGGATATTTCTACATCCTCAAACTCTATGAGTTCGATATTAAAGCTTTTAAGCATAGGCTCTTTTGATGTGTTATTAACTTTCACGCCCAAATGGAGTGTTGTTTTTAGGGCATCGTTAGTTTTTTCAAGCTGATACAAGTCTTTTTCAAGTTGTTGTAGTGCGGAAAAATTGTTCATATATCTCTCCTTGTTTAAGGTGTGAAAAGCTTACTATAAAAATATGACAGCATTGTGATAATTTGCACCAATGTTACAGGCGTGTTTTGGCATGGTTTAGCCATGAGGGGTGTTGAGAACATGAAACATATTGTATTTTTTATACTGTTGAGTTTTGGGTTAACAGGCTGCCAGTCAGGCCTTATTGAGAAAATTGTAAAAGCGCCTGAAGTGAAAAACATTCAACTGAAATCTTTTTCTATTCAGGATAAAACCATGGTTTTCGATGTAGGTTTATTTAATCCCAATGCTTTTGCATTACCAGTAGATGGTTTTAATGGCGGTATTCGCTTAAACGGCATAGATATTGGAAAATTCTCAGCAAAAACCGATACGCATTTAGCTGCTCAAAAAACACAAACCATTACATTGCCTATCACGCTTGATGCAGAGGCATTTGGTAGGGCGGCTAGAAGCGTGCTAGAAAAAAGGCAGGCACTGTATAACTTTAAGGGTGGTGTGGATACATCCGTAGGTCAAGTTCCTTTTTCCAAAGATGGTGAACTATCGGTGCAAGATATTATCACGTCACTTTTACCATCCTTTAGCTTTTAGAAGTTTTGCCAGCTAGTGAGGCGGGTCACTGCTGATAAGTGAATCAAGTATCATATTTAACACATCGATTTGGAGGTGTGATATGAATACTTTTCGTGCACATAAAATCGCAGAAGCATTTTCACCCATCAATTCTTTTGGTGTACAAACTGCCAAACATGGTGTGTTGGTGAACTACCTGAATAATCATGCTTATTTTGAAACTGAAGATAAGTTTTGGGCATTTGTGTTTAAACTTGCCCAAGTCAACCATGAAGAAGGTCAGGTTGCTGAAATCGAAGCTGAATTTACCGCCTGATATCATGTAAATAAGCTCCAGTTTATAGGGCTTGGGCGCTTGATTTTCAAGCGTTGAAAGCTGTGCTCAATCTCCACATATATTTAAGGTGCAGAATATGCGCAAATTAAATCAAGGAGATATGTATGAGTATGAAAAGAAATATTGTAGGGGCGATTATTGCAATGCTACTGGTTGGCCCCGCATGGGCTGATAAACCAGCCAAAGCAAAGCAACAAGAGCTGAATTATCAGCAAATGCAAGCTGGTGAACATAAGAGCATCAAAGAAGCAGTTAAAGCACTAGAATTAACCGGTCTTGCCTTAAAACAACTGGATGAAAAGAAAAAGGATGAAGCATTAAAAACATTGGCAATGGTTATCGGCCAACTTGAAATTATCATTGCAAAACATCCAAACCTGGCTTTTGCCCCTATTGATACACAGGTGGTCGTTATCGATTATCAAGGGGATAAGGACGCAGTTAAATCGATTCGCAAGGAAGCTACAAAACTACTTCGTGATGGCGATTTGCAGGCAGCCAGATTGTTGATTAAGGATGTGGCCAGCGAAATTGTCATCAGTACCCGCAAGCTACCATTAGCCACTTATCCTGATGTGATCAAGTCGGTTGTGCCGATGATTGATCAAGGTGATATAAGTGGGGCCAAGCTCGCTTTGGAGCAGGCTTTATCCACTGTGGTGGTCACACAAGATATTATACCTCTACCTGTACTTCGTGCATCCACCGCGTTGGCGGAAGCTAAAACTTTAGCCAAAGAAGAGAAGCGCGATGAGAAGACAAATCAGGCCATTCAAACCTTGCTGGATGAAGCCAGGCATCAACTGGAGTGGGCGCAAGCCTTGGGATATGGTGATAAAAAAGCGTATAAACCCTTGTATGAAGCCATTAAGGATATTGCCAAAAAAATATCAGATGGCAGCAGTGAACAAGGTTTGTTTGATAAACTTAAAGCAAAAGTCAAAGCGCTTACCGAATAAGCTTTTGATTTGAAGGATATAAAAGGGCTCCCAAGCGGGAGCCTTTTTTATGGGTTGATTTGTAAGCCTGATGACTCAGAAACATTTTTAAGAATCATGTTATTAATACTATCTTGAGAGTGGCCAGATAGTGCATCGGATTCACCCAATAAATCCGCACGGATAGCAATGGTCAGTTTGGCAAGCGCGTTGGAAATGGGAACAAGATCATTGCTGATATTACCATCTTCTGTGCTATCGCCCAAAACACTTAAGAATTGATGATATTCAGCCAAGACGGCAGGTGATGAGAAAATGGCAAGTCGGTGTGTGATAAAGCGCATACGCATCAAGTCTTCTTCGGTTATTGTTTTGGTCATAGACATTTCTTCAATCTTATGGATAAGCTGCTCATAAGTGTTTGTTTTCAATTCAAGAAACTTGATGGTTTGTTCTTTTTCAACCTCAACTTCGGTTTGTTTGTTGAGCAATAATGCCGTAATCAATACCGTGGCGACTGTTCCCAGCACAATAAGCACAATTTCCTGCGTGAAGGGAAAATGATCTGTAACCTTGTAGGCATAGCGAAGAAAGGCATAGCCACCAATAAATGTGATGGCAGTAAGGATTAAGGTCAGCAGGGATTTGTTGTTCATGTCATACTCGCTTTAAGCTTTTTCATGGCGCGTGCTTCAAGTTGACGCACGCGTTCAATGCTGATACCCAGTTCTTCAGCGAGGTCTTTTAGGGTATCAGGCTCTTCGGAAAGATGGCGGCGAGTGATAATCAACCTGTCCCTGTCGGATAGTTTTGCCAGGGCATCGTGCAATATATGGCTTTGGTGTTTGTCCCAATCGGCATTGATGATTTGTTCTTCAGGAGGCAAATCAGGCGAAGGTAGCGCCATCACCATAGAGCCACCACCTTCTTCGCTTTCGCTATCCAGCGACATATCACGCTGTAGAAATGAGCTGGCAATGTTTTGAAATTCCTGCTCTGAAATACCATATTCATTGGCAATTTCTTCATCCAGCCGCCCTTCAATGGCAGCAATGGCGTGTTTGGCCTTTTTCAAACCAGCAAACACACGGCGCTGCATTTTGTTGGTGCCCATTTTGACAATGCTCCATGACTTCAAGATATAATCATGAATGGCAG
>CAZLES010000091.1:0-3736 GCA_964558615.1 uncultured Zetaproteobacteria bacterium | reverse complement strand
AGTTTGTGTAGGTGATGCAATCGTGTTGCTCAAAGTATTGGTGTAGAGCATCAAGTAGGGTATTGGTATCTAACCATGCTGTTTGGGTTTGGGTGATGCCTGAGTGTTCAGCGTTAAGCGCCTGAGGCGGATTTTCTTTTTTGAGAAACTTGGCGTATTTGTCGTTTTTTAACCGTTTTTCACAATTTTCTTGCTCTTTTTGCGATAAAAACAGCCTTTTCATGGGTTTTTCAAAAAAACAATGGATGTCCAATGCCTGCTCAATATCTCGATAAAAAGCTTTGGCAAAGCTAAGCATTTCAGGTGTGTGCTCTGCTAAGACAAAGCGTTGACCTGTTACTGGGTTGATAAGCCCCGCGGCAACCCTTGATGCGCAAGCCTTATCATCAGCATACAAGTGAAAAGGTATGCCCTGACGCATCAATGACCAGGCCAGCAGGCTGCCGGCAAGGCCACCACCGACAATGATGACGGGTTGTTTGTTTGAGCTGGTCTTGATGGGAAACATGCGGTGAGCATAAAGCATAGTTTGGGAGCTTCAAAGCTTCGGAAGCAACTTTTTTCTGTGGCTTTATAGTTTTCCTCTGTGAAACTCTGCCTACTTTGTGGTTAGTTTTTTTATGTTCATTTTTGCGCAGCCAAAAACGAACCATAAATCCGCAGGACAGCGGATTTAGGCGCTCTTTAAGAGCGGGGCTTGCCCTTAAGAGGCATGGATGCCTAGAATCAAAAAGTCGCCCTTAATATCTGCGTATATCCTCACAAAAGCTGGAAATTGGGCGCAAAACACTTGCTTATTTCCCTTCTTCCACCTTTTGCTCGGCGCAGCTATAGCAGGGGGGTATGTTCAGCTTGTATAGATAGTGGCTTACTTGTTTTATTTCTTCGTGTGCTTTGTGCTCTTCGTGGTTCAATGTAGTCAGCTTTATGAAAAACAAGTATTGTGCGGCCATTCAAATCATTTGGTAAAGAGGAGTTTATCATGGCAAGAGCAGCAGCGCGTCACCTTTTGGTGAGTACAGAAGAAGAATGTTTGAGAATTAAAGAAGAAATTGAAGCAGGATTAGATTTTGCAGAAGCAGCGAAAAAATATTCATCATGCCCTTCCAAGTCGCGAGGCGGTGATTTGGGAGAGTTTGCTCCAGGTCAGATGGTTCCTGAATTTGACAAGGTGGTTTTTTCTGCCGATGTGGGGAGTCTGGAAGGTCCTGTAAAAACACAGTTTGGCTATCATTTGCTGGAAGTGACCGCGCGCAGTTAAATCTATGACCCAAGCATGGCATAGCCACATTGATGAAGAAGCATGGGAGGCTTTGTGTGATGGCTGCGGCAAGTGCTGTATGCGCAAGTTTGAAGATGAGGACTCGGGCGAGATTCTTAGAACGAATATTGCTTGCCAACTGTTTGACTCAGTAACTTGTCGCTGCACGCAATATGGGCAGCGTTTTACGCTGGTGAAGGATTGCTTGAACATCCGAAACATGGCGGATGAGGAAATGCGTTGGCTGCCTGAAACATGCGCTTATCGGTTAACTTTTGAAGGCAAACCACTGCCTGCATGGCATCCGCTCAAGTCAGGGGATGCTGCCTCGGTTAAGCAAGCCGGGCATTCCATGTCTGGCTTGTCAGTTTCTGAGCTTAAGGTTGCTGAAGAAGATATGCTGGACTACATACTGGAAGTTCCAAATGTTGAATAAGAGGCTGACGCTAGGCGAAAGAACGATTTCATGGTTTATTCAAATCTTCCTTAACTTCTTGGGCAGTTATGCTAGATTTGCTCTTGTTATATGCTATTGATAAACAAAAAGGGAGCAGCACGCTGAATACGGCCCAATCCACATTACATGTTCATTTGAATGGTTGTAAGGAAGGCTTGCAAACATTGCAGAGCTTGGCGAGCAAGGCGTGTAAGGGCGCATGTTTAACAGCCATACAAATCAATCGTATTGCATTGGCGCTGGATGAGCTTTTTGCCAATATCCATAAGCATGGCTATAACAATCGGGGTGGTGATATTGAATGTTCGGCAGCGCGCATTGGTAGTGATGATGAATGTTTACTGGAAATCACCTTGCGTGATTTTGCGCCCGTGATTGAAGATGTGAAGCAGTGCAAAGGTGTAAACCCTGAAACCTTAAAAGAAAACCCTGTGGCAGGGGGCTTGGGCATGCATTTGATTTATGCCACAACAACCATCTTTGAGCATACGCCGCTTAGCGATGGCAATCAGTGGCGTTTGGTATTTGATTTAAGTGAAAATAAGGAAGGCAAAACATGAGTTTACATATTGAAGTCGAGCATGCGGGAAAACAAGCAACGTTGAGCATACAAGGGGATGTGACCATTCAAACATCGCCTGAGCTGCGCAATGAACTCAAACCCTTATTTACCAGCGATTTGGATTGTATTCATGTGAAGCTTGATGGCGTGGAATTTATGGATTCATCAGGCATTGCAACATTGGTGGAAGGCCTGCAATGGAGCAAGGAAACAGGTGGTAGATTTGTGCTTTCGGGGTTAACAGAAACCGTGCGAGATGTGTTTGAACTGGCCAAACTGGATACGATTTTTGAG
The DNA here is from genome assembly GCA_964558615.1 of uncultured Zetaproteobacteria bacterium. Lineage (GTDB taxonomy): Bacteria > Pseudomonadota > Zetaproteobacteria > Mariprofundales > Mariprofundaceae > Ghiorsea. Next base: position 1,162 of record CAZLES010000091.1, on the reverse strand, counting down.
ATAGAGGATTAACGCTACGCATGAGTTATCAAGATATGCGTGATTTTATCGCGGATTTGGAAAAGCGCGGTGAACTTAAACGCATTCAAACGGAAATCAGCACCAAACTGGAGATGACAGAAGTTTCCCAGCGTGTACTGGAGGCTGGAGGTCCTGCGTTGTTGTTTGAAAACGTCAAGGGCTATGACATGCCTGTATTAACCAATCTTTTTGGTACAGACACACGCATTGCGTTGGGCATGGGGCGAGAGTCAGCCAGTGAACTTCGGGATATTGGCGAGTTGCTTGCATACTTAAAAGAGCCTGAGCCACCCAAAGGTGTGAAAGATGCGTGGGATAAGTGGCCTGTGTTGAAAAAGGTGCTGCATATGCCGCCCAAGGTGGTGAAAAAAGCGCCTTGGCAAGAGATGGTGACGCAAGGTGAAGCGGTTGATTTGAATCAGCTTCCGCTGCAAACATGCTGGCCAGAAGATGTCGCACCCTTGTTAACCTGGGGCTTGGTAGTTACCAAAGGGCCACACAAGGAAAGGCAAAATATTGGTATCTATCGCCAGCAAAAAATCGCCAAAAACAAGCTGATTATGCGCTGGCTTAAACACCGTGGTGGCGCGCTTGACCATCAGGAAGCCAGTCAAATGGAAAAACGCAAGCCTTTTCCTTGCGCGGTGGTGATTGGTGCGGACCCCGCCACAATTCTCGCGGCGGTGACTCCAATTCCTGATACCTTGTCGGAATATCAGTTCGCAGGGTTGTTACGCAATGAAAAAACCAGGCTGACACCTTGCTCGGTGGTCGATTTACAGGTACCAACCTCGGCAGAGATTGTGCTGGAAGGCTTTGTTTCCTTTGATGAATACGCAGAAGAAGGCCCTTTCGGAGACCATACAGGTTATTACAATGAAACTGAGATGTTTCCCGTGTTTACCGTAGAACAAATCAGTATGCGTAAAGATGCGATTTATCACTCCACGCATACGGGCAAACCCCCTGATGAACCTGCTATGCTCGGGCTTGCATTGAATGAGGTGTTTGTGCCGATTTTGCAGAAGCAATTTCCTGAAATTGTGGATTTTTACCTGCCTATGGAAGGTTGCTCGTATCGCATGGCTGTGGTGTCGATAAAAAAACAATATGCGGGGCATGCCAAGCGGGTGATGTTTGG
>CAZLES010000090.1:0-3776 GCA_964558615.1 uncultured Zetaproteobacteria bacterium | reverse complement strand
TATCAATTTTAGCGATGGTGATTTTATCACCCATCTCAGCAGCGACTTCCTCAAGCAAAGGCGCGATTTGCTTGCAAGGGCCACACCAAGGTGCCCAAAAATCAACAAGCACAGCGCCTGAAGCCTTTAAAACATCGCTGTCAAAACTATCATCGGTTACATTTATGATTGCCATCTATCTTTTTCTCCTCGTCTATTCAAACGGAGGCTAACATATCCAGCCAATTCGTTAGCGTCAATCATCATCTATAGAATATGAACATGACATGAAATAAATCTGAACTTTTTCCTAAAGTCGCTCTCCGGGCTGGCGATAGGTTTACTCAACATGAAAGCAAGGATGCTTTCTTGGTAAGGCGCAGGAAGCCAACGTAAACAGGCATGATGTCACTTTACGCAATCAAAATAAAACTTCTACGGAGAGAATACTATGGCACTAACAGTCCAAACCAACAATGCGGCAATGACCGCGCTTAAAAACCTTAATACAAATAATATGGCAATGAACAAATCACTCAATCGTTTGTCTTCGGGTTTTCGTGTAAACAATGCAGCAGATGATGCTTCTGGTTATGCGGTTTCATCTAAATTGGATGCGCAAACGCAACGCCTTAAAGCAGCTTCATTAAACGCAACTCAAGCACAAGCCATGACCAAAATGGCAGATGCGGGTGTAAATGAAATTCAAAACATGGTGGTACGCCTTGAAACGCTAGCCACACAAGCAGCATCAGCCAACAACGCTGGTGAACTTGGCAAGTTGGATGCAGAACGTATCAAACTTGAAGCAGCCATTGATAAAATCGCAAGCTCAACCAAATACAATGGTGTAAGCTTGTTGGATGGCACTTCTGGGGCAACAGCAACATTAGGTGCTGCTGTAACGGGTGTAAGCGCATCAGCTACAGTGCAAGGTGCGGCAGCAGGCGCAGTCACTATTGCAACGGCTGCTGGCACTACCGCAGGTACATTCAAAATTACCTTAACCAATGCCGCAGGTACTTCTCAGGTGGTGGATAATATTACTGCGCCTGCTGCAGGCAGCAAAAAAGATATCGCATTTGGTGATATTGGTTTAACCATTTCTGTGGATGCCAACTTGGCCGCTGGTGGTTCAGGCACATTTACAGTCACCGCAGGTACAGCTAGCAGCTTCCAGGTTGGTGCTGATAACGATGTCAACAACCGTGTAAGCCTTGATTTAAGTAACAGCTATACAACTACAGGTCTGGGTTTAACTGGAGATTTGACCACACAAGCCAATGCTCAAACCTATATCGATACCGCAAAAGCGGCATTGAACACACTGGTTAACCAACGTGCAGATTTGGGTGCAACACAAAACCAAATCTCATTCATTCAATCCAACCTGGCAACAAGTATCGAGCAAACCACGGCTTCCGTATCATCAATTCGTGATGCGGACATGGCCGCTGAAATGGCAGCTTTTACCAAGAACCAAATCTTGACACAGGCAAGCACCTCAATGTTGGCGCAAGCCAACCAAGCGGCACAAAATGTCATGACTTTGTTTAGGTAATCTAGTCTTCGCTATAGCCCTCCTTATCATGAGTAAATGCATGTGAGGAGGGCAAAAGCGCACCAAATCTAAAAGGAGGTAAGTCATGGAAGCCATTACAACAGCAGTAAAAACCAGCACTGTGACACCACCTCTCGGTTTGGGCATAAAGCAAGCTCCCATGCAAACCAGGGTTGAAACACCTACGCAACAACAAGCAGATAAACCCATCACCGAGAAAGACATACAACAAGCTATCCATGAAATTAGCAACGCTCTTGTTGGCTCTAATGAATCCATTGGCTTTAATTATGAGCAAAAGCTTGGACAACTTTATGTTCAGGTTACCGACAATATCAGTGGTGAAGTCATCAGGGAATTTCCTTCCAAAGACTTTATCAAACATAAAATAGCCATGCAGGAAATGATTGGCTTGTTACTGGACAAACAAGCATAACATGCCTTCTATTTCAGGAACATCTGGTCTTGTCGCTGGCTTTGATACCAAAGCCGCAGTAGAGGAATTGCTTGGTCTGCAAAAGTTTGGCATCAGCCAACTTGAGAAAAAACAGGCGGAAGAAACCGCTAAACAGGCGGCATTAAATGAGCTTAACACCAAGCTAAGGGATTTCAGAGCTCAAGCCATTGCCTTGCGCGACGCGGATACATTTTTTTCCTATACTGCCAACTTAAATAGCAGCAATGCGTCCGTGCCAGCATCCAATCTGCTCGATGTTGCAGGAGACAATTCGGTTACATCAGGCAACCATGCCATTGTAGTACAACAGTTGGCAACAGCGGCACGTTCATCATCAAGCGCTGCGGTCAAAAACGCGGCAGGTGCTGCCATCAGCAGTGATACCAGCGCTTTAAACATGAGTGGTTCATTTCAGGTCAATGGCAGTACCATCAATGTCACCGCGTCAAATTCCCTTAAAGATATTGCTAACGCCATCAACACAGCATCTACCAGTGTCACAGCGTCTGTAGTCAAGGTCGGAGCCACAGATTTTCGTTTGGTACTCGCGGCTAATGAAACAGGTGCTACGGGCTTTACCCTTTCTGGCGCGGATTTGGACGCAACAGGCTCTTTGGCGAACCTCAACATGGGTGCGGCAGGACAAGCCAATGCGGTTCAGACGCTACAAGCACCCCAGGATGCCGTTGTCACCATTGATGGCCTAACCATTACCCGAAGCAGCAATACGATTGGCGATGCGATTGAGGGATTAACCTTCACCCTCAAACAAGCAGACCCAACCACCACGGTCAATATGAGTATCGGTGTGGATACCGTGGATTTACGCAATAAAGTACAGGATTTTGTAGATAGCTATAACGCTGCCTACAGCTTTGTAAATGATCAGTTCAAATTCAACGCGGATACAGGCAAAAATGGCATTCTTGCCCAGGAAAGTGTGCTCACATCCATCCAATCCAGACTTTCCAATGAATTATTAAAAACCATACCTGGCCTGGCATCAGACAGAAACTCACTGGTTAAAATTGGTATTGAGCCAGATGATCAAGGTGTATTAAGTATCAATGATGCTTTATTCAGCAATTTTTTAAACAATGACAGTAAAGCCATACGCGATGTGTTTGTAGCGCAAGGCTCATCAACCACTTCAGGATTACAGTTTTTAGTTGCGGGAAGCCATACCCTGTCGGGTAATTATGCTATCAACATTACCAATGTAGCCAGTAAAGCCAGCGTTACTGGCAATGTGGATGTGGTCAACACGCCTTTGGCGGCAGCACAAACCCTGACACTCACCGAGGATGGCAATCAGCGACAAGCTGTCGTAACGTTGGCCGCAGGCGATAATCAGGCTGTGATTATTTCCAAACTGAACACCGAGTTTTCCAAAGTAACTACGGAAAACCGGCTGTTTGACCAGGTCTTGATAGACACAAGCACCTCATCGCCCGCCAATGGCGCGACAACTTTTGCCAATATCGGAGGCATAACTGGTGAAACCATTACCATTTCGGGCACCAACCGTTCAGGCGTTGCCATCAACCAGACATTTACAGTGATTGACCAAAATAAAGATACCATTTCTGATTTATTAGCAAGTATTCAGTCCGCTTTTAATCAACAAGTCACCGCAAGTATTGACGCATCTGGAAGAATTCAAGTGCAAGATAATAGCCCTGGAGACAGTCAACTTTCTGTGAGCTTAAGCAGCAGTGGCGCATTAAATTTTGGCGTTGATTCTACCGCAATCAGTACAGAAGGGCGTTATGCCATGAG
>CAZLES010000089.1:0-3790 GCA_964558615.1 uncultured Zetaproteobacteria bacterium | reverse complement strand
CGCAACACTGGCAGTGTTGAGGTCAGCGGTTCGATCCCGCTAGGCTCCACCATTTATTTGCACAATGCGCGCTAGCCTTTTAGTATTGCCCCAATGCTAGCTACCGAAAAATCCGAAAAGAAATCCCAAATCAAAAGTTTAGACACTTTATTTATTCAAACATATGGCTGTGCCATGAATGTTTATGACAGCTCGCGCATGAGTGACTTGATGCGTGAGGCTTATGGCTTACGTGTTGTGGATAAGCCCGCGGATGCGGATGTGATTTTGATGAACACCTGCTCCATTCGTGAGAATGCTGAAAATAAAGTGTATTCCGAGCTTGGTCGCTATAAACTGTTAAAGGACAAACGCCCTGATTTGATTATCGGTGTAGGCGGTTGTGTGGGACAGCAGGAAGGTGAGCGCATTCAGCAGCGCGCGCCTTATGTGGATATTGTGTTTGGCCCTCAGACCTATCACCGCCTGCCTGAAATGGTGAATGAGGTACGCAGAAACAGGGTTAAGCTTGCTGAAATTGATATGCCTGAAATTGAGAAGTTTGATTATTTACCCAAGCCTAAGATGGAAGGGTTTATGGGTTATGTGACCATTATGGAAGGCTGCGATAAATTCTGCACATTTTGTATTGTGCCTTACACACGCGGCGCTGAAATTTCCCGACCTGTGGAAGATATTGTGCAAGAGTGCAAGCAACTGATAGAAGCAGGCGTGAAAGATATTTCGCTGTTGGGGCAAAATGTGAATGCGTATCGGGGCGAAAATCAAGCGGGTGACACAGTGGACTTTGCTGAATTGCTGCATGTGGTGGGCGCGCTTGAAGGCATGGAAAGGTTGCGCTTTTCCACATCCCACCCCATGGAAATGACTACGGAACTTTGTGAAGCTTTTGCTGAAATCCCGACTTTGATGCCATATTTGCACTTGCCTGTGCAATCAGGCTCAGATGCTATCCTTAAAGCTATGCATAGAGGCCATACGCGAGAAGACTATTTTCGGGTAATTGATGAGTTGCGTTTGCATTGCCCTGATATTGCCTTGTCATCTGACTTTATTGTGGGCTTTCCTGGTGAAACCGAAGAGGATTTTGAGTTGACACTGGATTTGGTGCATCAAGTGGGTTACGACTCCGCGTTTGCCTTCAAGTATTCACCACGCCCCGGCACACCCGCATCCAAATCCGAAGATAATGTGCCAGAAAGTGTGAAAGATGAACGTTTGCAACGGTTATTGGATGTATTGCGCAAGCAGTCTCGCGAACGCATGGAGCGGCAAGTGGGAAAAACCACACAAGTGTTGATTGAAGGTGAGAGCAAGAATCCAGGCGATTTGCAAGGGCGCACACCTGACTTTCGTATTGTCCATTTGCAAGGCAACCCTCGTTTGATAGGTCATATTCTGCCCATAAAAATTACAGAAGCATACGATATGTCGTTGCGTGGCGAACTTGTCATTGAAGATTAAAGAGCCTGTCTTATTTGAATGCTCAGAGCTTGATGCAGCCACTTTAGCTTTGCTTTGTGGCTCTGGGCAGCAGCATATCAAGGCTATTGAAGATGCTTTGCAAGTGTCGTTGCGTGGGCAAGTTGGCAAATGGTTTATTTTGGGCGATGCCGCTTATGAAGCTTTGCGATTGCTTAATCAGTTGAAAGAAAAAGCGGTGCGGGGCAAGTTAAGCCCGCATGATGTGGAAGATATGATACGCGAATATCGGAGCGATGCTGTGGCCGATGAAACCCATGATGAAACAATCAACGCCATTACCTTGGCGGCAGGGCGCAGGCATATTCAGGGTAAAACCCCCAACCAGCGGAAATACTTGCAATCCATTGCCAATAAAACGCTTACTATTGGCATAGGCCCCGCAGGTTGCGGCAAAACCTATCTTGCTGTGGCACATGCCGTGGTGGCATTGCAAACCCATGAAGTTGAAAAAATCATTCTAACCCGCCCTGCCGTTGAAGCAGGGGAAAACCTGGGCTTTTTGCCCGGGGATTTGCAGCAAAAGGTCGACCCTTATCTTCGCCCTTTGTTTGATGCCTTGTCGGATATGATGGGATTGGAAAAAATGAGCGCGTTGATGGAGCAGGGCAGCATTGAAATCGCGCCACTGGCCTACATGCGTGGCCGGACATTGAATGATGCCTTTGTGATTCTGGATGAGGCGCAAAACACTACCAGGGCGCAAATGAAAATGTTTTTAACCCGCCTTGGCTTTGGCTCAAAAATGGTGGTGACAGGTGACGCGACACAAATTGACCTGTCGCACGAAAAAGACAGTGGTTTGCTGCATGCCTTGCGTGTGTTGCGAGGTGTCAAGGATATTGGTGTTTGTGAGTTGGGTAGTGAGGATGTGATTCGCCACCGTTTGGTGGAGCGTATTGTTCAAGCATACGATAAACATGATTGATACGGGTATAGAAGTGATGGTGGATGAGGGCGTAAATACGCCGTGTTCATGCGCCATGATAGAGAAAGTAGTGAAAACAAGTTGTGCGATTGCCCAAGGTATTACGCAGCCCATTGTATGTGTGCGTTTTGCAGCGGATAAGGATGTGCAAGCTTTAAACGCGCGGTGGCGCAATCAGGACAAGGTGACAGATGTGCTTTCATTTCCCATGCAAGAAGGAGATATTGATGAAAGCCAGCCCCTGGGTGATATTGTTCTGGCAATGCCTTTTGTTGCCCGGGAGGCGCAACGCCTTGGATTACATATTGACGCACATAGCTACCATTTGATTGCGCATGGCACACTGCATTTGCTAGGTTATGACCATATGGAAGATGAGCAGGCAGAGCAAATGCAGCAACTTGAATATACCATTATGGCCAGGCTTGGGCTGCATGCGCCATATCCCGTGACAGCAGCATGATAAGCGGATTCAAACACAAGCTGCGTCAGAAAATTATTCAGGCATTGCGCCCTGGTGAAACCGAGGAAGAGCTGCTGCGTGTGGTTCAGAATGCGGCGTGCATTCGCTCGGAGGAGCAGCGGCGCATGGTCATTAAGGCCGTGGAGTTTCACGACACTCGCGTGCGGGAAATCATGACACCACGTTCGGAAATCACATATATTGATATTTCCATTTCTGATGAAAATTTACAACAAGAAATTTTGAATGCCACGGTCACACGCTTGCCTGTGGTGGATGGTGATTTGGACCATATTGTAGGCGTGGTTCACCTTTGGGATTTGTTCGCGAAAAAGATTAGAAATGAGCCGATTGTGCTTCAGGACATGCTGCGCCCATGCCAAAAAGTATCTGAATTGCAGCGTGTTGCAGGGCTGTTATCGAGCATGAAAGAAGGCAGCCATATTGCTATTGTACAGGATGAGTTCGGGGGTACGGCAGGGATTGTCTCGTTATCCGATTTACTAGAGGAGATTGTTGGTGAAATTGCCGAGGACAGTGAAGCCGAAGTCTCTGAAATCCATCAGCATGAAGATGGTACACTGGAAGTTGCCGCGCGCGCGCATATTGAAGATTTGGCGGAAGCTTTGGGGATGGATATTCCCAATGGAAGCTTTGATACCGTTGCGGGGATGATTACGCATAGTTTGGGGCGCATCCCCTTGCGTGGTGAGCGCCTGGATATCCATGGGCTTGAGATTGTGATTCTGGAAGCTGATCCGCGACGTGTTATCCGTGTCTTGATTACGCCACCCGTATCATGATATTCCAGTGCATAGGCAATAAGGGCAAGCGATGAAAAATATAGCTGTGATGGCATCAGGTAAAGGCAGTAATCTTGCTGTGATTTTGAGTGCGATTGAAAAGGGTGAGTGCGC